>JAIXUW010000306.1 GCA_027483355.1 Alphaproteobacteria bacterium | reverse complement strand
TTTTCGCCGATCAGCTTGGTGGGCACATCGGCGTCCCCGCCCTGCTCCAGCTCACGCACGATGCCATTGACGCAGCGTTCGATTGTATCGGCATCGACGGGGCGTTTTTGCAGCGGCAAACGCACTGAGCGGATAAGTTTATCGCGATCAAACGGCTCGCGCACGCCATTATTTTTAAGAACAGTGATCTCGCGCAGTTGCACGCGCTCAAAGGTGGTAAAGCGGGCGTCACACTTGGGGCATTCGCGGCGGCGACGGATGGCAGCACTGTCCTCGGTCGGACGGCTGTCTTTGACCTGGGTGTCTTCGCCGTTGCAAAAAGGGCATTTCATGACGCTTACATCCCCGGATAAATCGGATAGCGGGCGCAGAGGTCGCGCACACGGCTGGCCACGGCTTGCTCGACTGCTTGATTACCCGCGGGACCGTTGGCGGCCAGACCATCCAGCACCTCGACGATCCATTCACCCACCTGGATAAAGTCAGCCTTGCCAAAGCCGCGCGTGGTGGCGGCCGGTGTACCCAGGCGCACGCCCGAAGTGATGGTCGGCTTGGCGGGATCAAACGGGATGGCGTTTTTATTGCAGGTCATGCGGGCATTTTCCAGCGCGTGTTCGGCGTCTTTACCGGTAACACCCTTGGGCCGGAGATCAACCAGCACGAGATGGCAATCAGTACCGCCCGAGACGATATCAAGCCCGCCTTTGATGAGCGTATCGGCAAGGGCCCGCGCGTTTTCGAGAACCGCTTGCTGGTAGACTTTAAAATCGGGGCGCAGCGCCTCGCCAAAGGCCACCGCCTTGGCGGCGATGACGTGTTCCAACGGGCCGCCCTGCAAACCTGGGAACAAGGCCGAATTGATTTTCTTGGCAATCTCTTCGTCGTTGGTCAGCACAATACCACCACGCGGACCCCGCAGGGTTTTATGCGTGGTCGAGGTGACCACATGGGCGTGACCCACGGGTGATGGATAAATACCGGCCGCCACCAGACCCGCGTAATGCGCCATATCGACCAGCAGATAAGCGCCGACGCTGTCGGCAATCTGGCGGAAACGGGCGAAATCCATCTGGCGCGGATAGGCCGAGGCACCGGCGATGATCAGTTTTGGTTTGTGTTCGGCGGCCAGGCGCGCCACTTCGTCGTAATCAATCAGCGCGTCAGCTGCGCGCACGCCATATTGCACGGCGGTGAACCATTTGCCCGACAAATTCGGTTTGGCGCCATGGGTCAGGTGCCCACCCGATGCCAGCGACTGGCCCAGCACCACATCGCCCGGCTGCAACAACGCCAGCATGACGGCTTGGTTCGCCTGGCTGCCCGAATGGGGCTGCACGTTGGCGAATTTGACATTGAACAACTGGCAGACACGATCAATCGCCAATTGTTCGGCCACATCGACGAATTCGCAACCGCCGTAATAGCGCTTGCCCGGATAGCCCTCAGCGTATTTGTTGGTCAGCACCGAGCCTTGCGCCTCGAGGACGGCGCGGCTGACAATGTTTTCCGAGGCGATGAGCTCGATCTGTTCTTGCTGGCGCTGCAATTCTTTTTGCATCACTGCGAAAATCTGCGCGTCAGCCTCGGCAATACCAGCATTAAAAAAACTATGGGCGGGGGCAGTCATGGCGTCATCCTTAACAAGGGGCTTGGTCATCCGATCGTCTCCAGTTTCTCGACGCGGCTCTGATGGCGGCCGCCTTCAAATTCCGTCGATAAAAAGGCGTCAACAATATCGCTGGCGGTGGCCGCACCGGTAATGCGCGCACCGAGACACAATACATTCGCGTCATTGTGCAAACGCGCCAGCTTTGCGGTGGTGACATCGTGGCAAAGCGCCGCGCGAATGCCTTTGTAACGGTTTAGCGCCATGGAAATACCGATGCCGCTGCCGCAGATGCCGATACCGACGGGCGCTTGCCCGGCGCGGATCGCTTCGGCCAGACGGGCACCAAAGTCGGGGTAATCGACGCGGCCCTCGTCATGGGTGCCCAAATCGATGACTTTAATGCCTTCAGCCGTCAGTTGGCCTTTGACGGTCTCTTTAAAAGCAAAACCGGCATGATCGGCCGCTAGGGCCACCATTGAAACGCGTGACTGCATAAAAGGCCTCCCTACCCCAAAATACGGTGTCTCTGGGTCATTACATACCAGATATAGTAGGTTGAAGCCAAGGATTATCGCCAGATATTGATTATGTTATTTTGCCGGCGGTTTAAGAATTTTCTTCGCGGCCGCGGGCCCGATGTCATCGACAACCCCGCCTTTACGCTCGACCAAGACGCGGCGGGCAAAATCGATCAGGGTGCGGTCGTGGAAAGCATCAAAGGGTATCACCGTCACCGCCTCGATCTTGGTGTAAAGGTTTTTGGTGATGCACGTATAGGTCTTGCTGTGAAAATTAAAAATCTCGGTCAGCTTGTAACGAATGGGATCTTCGATGGTGGTGCGGGCGATACGATCATCGCCCAGTTTGTCCCACTGCACTTTCGGCAAAATGGTGCTGTCAAAAGAGGGTTTGGTTTCAGCCTCGGTTTCTTCGCGGGTTTGCAACTGATCGGCCAGCATATGATGACCACCCACCCGGGCATAGTCGGATGCGCGCAAACCTGACGCATCCCGCACATGGATATTCGAGCCATCATGCGCCAGCAAGGCGCAGATATCGTCAAGCCCCGTGCGGGCCGCACACATCAACGCCGTCACGCCATTTGGACCGCGGGCATCAAGGGGGGCGCCCGCCTTGATCAAAGCCTCGGCGCAACTGACCAGCGCCGCCGGGTGGCTTTTTGTGTCGCGGCAGATAAGGTGGAGGGCGTTCCAACCCTGGCGATTGACCGCCAGCACATCGGCGCCGCTTTTGAGTAAGGCCGTGATGATCTCGGCCGAAGCCGGCGCCTTTTCAGGCAGCTGGGCGGCCAGATGCAGCGGGGTGTCACCCGACTCGTTGGGGGCGTTAATATTGACTCCAGCGCGCGCCAATATATCCAAAATCTGACGATCTTTGACGACGAAATCCTTGTGATGGGTGCCGGCAAAAGCATGATAGGCGTTGCCGTTGTAATCCCCCCAATCGGGCGACACCAGCAGGTGTGGGTCAACCTTCTGGCGCAAGAGACGGGCGACCTCCTCCGCCTCTGATCGGCGAATGGCCAGATGCAGATTGGAGGCGGCATCCCGTGGGTTGGGCTTGGGTAGGAAGGACAGCATGGCTATCTCAAATGGCGCGAAAGAAAAGGCTTACCGCTTATGTATAAACCCCTGCCAGCAAAAGACAACAAGCAAAAATAGTTATATATATCAATTATTTAATTAAGTTCTTCTTGCGCAGGACGTATTCCAGACGCAAGAGTGCATTACGTTTAAAGGTGGACTCGCCGGCGGTGACCGGGCACTGGATAACCACCTCGGTCAGGGTGGCCGTATCCATGGCGGAGACGCGCATAATGTGGCCGACCGGGTGGAATTCAAAAATCACTTCGCGGCCGCTTAATTTTTCTGTCATTCGTACCCACCTAAGCTAGGTTAATAGGACGAGTTTAGGGGAGACCACGCTATGGACAAACAGAAATTAAAGCCAGCCTTTGCCTGGGACGACGCTTTATTGCTCGACGAGCAGTTGAGCGACGACGAACGCATGATCCGCGACAGTGCCCGCGCCTATGCCGCCGACAAGTTGGCCCCCCGGGTGCTGGAGGCCAACCGCCATGAAATTTTCCACCGCGAGATTATGAATGAGATGGGCGCCCTGGGGCTGCTTGGCTCGACATTAGAGGGCTATGGCTGTGCCGGGATCAATTATGTGTCCTATGGGCTGATCGCGCGTGAGGTCGAGCGGGTCGACAGTGGCTATCGCTCGGCACTCTCGGTGCAATCCTCGCTGGTGATGTACCCGATCCACGCCTTTGGTTCGGAAGAGATCAAACAAAAATATCTGCCCAAGCTGGCCACCGGTGAATATGTCGGTTGCTTTGGTCTGACCGAGCCGGATGGCGGCTCTGACCCATCCTCGATGAAAACACGGGCGGTAAAAACACCCGGCGGCTATCGTCTGACGGGGGCAAAAATGTGGATCACCAATTCACCGATTGCCGATGTCTTTGTGGTCTGGGCCAAGGATGATCAGGGTGATATTCGCGGCTTTGTGCTGGAGCGCGGTATGCCGGGCTTATCCGCCCCCAAGATCGAAGGGAAATTCTCGCTGCGGGCTTCTATCACCGGCGAGATCGTGATGGATAACGTCGAGGTACCCGAGAGCCATTTGCTCAACGTCAAGGGCCTGACCGGGCCGTTCTCGTGCCTCAACAATGCGCGCTATGGCATTGCCTGGGGTGTGATGGGGGCGGCTGAGTATTGTTTCCATCAGGCACGGAGCTATACGCTGGACCGCATCGTTTTTAACCGTCCGCTGGCCGCCAACCAACTGGTGCAAAAAAAGCTGGCCGATATGCAGACGGAAATCACCCTGGGGCTGCAAGGCGCCTTGCGTCTCGGCCGTCTGAAAGACGAACACCGCGCGGCACCTGAAGCCATTTCATTGATGAAGCGCAACAACTGCGGCAAGGCACTCGATATCGCCCGTCTTGCCCGCGACATGCTGGGCGGCAACGGTATTGCCGATGAATATCATGTTATCCGCCACGCCATGAACCTGGAAGCCGTGAATACCTATGAAGGCACCCATGACATTCACGCGCTTATTCTGGGGCGGGCGATTACGGGCATTGCGGCTTTTGCAAACTAAGATGGCCGAAGGCGCTTCGGCGTCATGTCGACATAAAAAAACCGGCTGTTAACAGCCGGTTTTTTTTACAGACGGTTACTGGATTATATATTCAAACCGCCCTTGCCCATCTGGTCGGCCCAGAAAGACTCCAGATCATTAAGGACCTTGTTCATGCCTTCAAGGCGCTGAGTGGGCAGGCCAGCGGCTTCAAGCTTGCTGGCATGGGCCTGATACAAACGGCTGACCGCTTCGTGCAGTTTACGGCCTTTGTCGGTTAGTTTGACGCGGACCGAGCGTTTATCGTGAATCGAGCGTTCCTGTGCCAGATAGCCGTTCTCCACCATCTTTTTGACGTTATACGAAACGTTTGAGCCCAGGTAATAGCCACGAATGGTCAATTCACCAACGGTCAATTCATCATGGCCGATGTTGTGCAAGATCATGCTCTGCACGTTATTGATATCAAAGATGCTGGCGCGCTCGAGTTCGGATTTCAGCACGTCCAGAAACTGGCGGTGCAAACGCTCGATCAGGTTGATGGCTTCGTAATAGGTCGAGTTCACGGACAGCTCCCGTTTGAATTCACTTCTTTCAAGTTAAAGCATTGGGGCGGGTTTTGCCAGCCCTTCCCTGCCTCAAGGTCGCCATTCATCGCCGGGGCGGGCCGCGAAATAGCTCTCGACCAGGGCGGCGCCAACGTCATTGATACGGGCAGGCCGCCATTTGGGCGCGCGGTCTTTGTCAATTAGGGCCGCCCGGATGCCCTCAAACGTATCGGGGCTGCGGATAAAGGCCTGGCTCAAGCGATATTCCATAGTCATAACGCGAGCGAAATCAAGCCCGGCACTGCGGCGGAGATGCTCAAGCGTTACTTTCAAGCTGGTGGGCGAAACCGCATATAATTTTTCCAGTGTCTCACCAGCCCAGTTGCTGCCGTCTTGACCCAGCGCCGCGATAATCCCCTCAATCTGGTTGTGTCCAAAGCAGCGGTCAATTTTTGTGCGTAAAGGGGCCAGGTGACTGTCGCCGGGCACTGCGTCGATAAAGCGCGCCAGAATTTCTTCGATGGCGGCACGCGGATCGGTCGCATCTTTTAAATCGGCCGCCGCCAATGCCGCGCGCAGTTCAGCGTGCTGCACCAGCGGCACATAGTGGGTGGCATACCCGGCATACATCGCATCGGCGGTGCCAACACGTTGACCTGTAAGGCCCAGGTACTCGCCCGTCCGGCCCGGACAGCGCGGCAGGAAATAACCGCCGCCAACATCGGGGAAAAAGCCGATCAGGGTTTCGGGCATAGCCAGCATGATATTCTCGCTGACGACACGAAAGGCGCCATGCACAGACACGCCGACGCCGCCACCCATGACGATACCATCCACCAGCGCGATATAGGGTTTGGCATAGGTAAAGATACGATGGTTGAGTTGATATTCTTCATAAAAGAAATCGCGCGCGAGGGCTGCCTCTTGCGGATCGGCCGCGCGGGTGGCCAGGGCCACGGCCTTCACATCACCGCCCGCGCAAAAGGCACGATTGCCTTCGCCACAGATCAAGACCGCCTGCACCGCGGCATCTTTTTCCCAGGCGATCAACTGCGCGTTGATTTGCCGCACCATACCCAGCGTGAGTGCATTGAGCGCTTGCGGGCGGTTCAGCGTGATAACGCCCAGTTGTCCTTCAACCGCGCATAAAACTTCAGCGGTGGGCACGGTAGAGACGGCGGTCGGCGATGCGATGTTCATGGCTTAATTCCTTGCAGGAGTATTATCGACGGCGGCTTGACCCCGCTTTTTGGTTATGGCAAGGTACAGTCTCCGCAGATATATTGAGCTGAATTATAAACCAAGGTTTTACGATGACCAAGCCTGTGCTGCGCCTCCCCGCCAACACTCAAGGCCGCGATTTTGTCGTGGGTGATATTCACGGGATCTTTGATGTCCTGGAGGCGGCCCTTGCCAGCGTCGCTTTCAATCCGGCTGTCGATCGTTTGATTTGTGTCGGTGATCTGATCGATCGCGGCCACCAATCGGACCGTGTGCTGGATTATCTAGCTAAGCCCTGGTTTTTCAGTCTGCGCGGCAATCACGAGCAGATGTTTTTATATGCCATGCGCGACGGCACCCTTGACCTTGATGTGGTCAGGCGCAACCTGGTCAATGGGTTTGGCTGGATGCTGGAACAGCCGCACGAAAAACTCCTCGCCATCGCCTATGCTTTTTTGCAACTGCCCTATGCTATCGAGATCGAGGCGGCCAGCGGCAAGCCGGAAGATCGCATTGGCTTTGTTCACGCCGATGTGCCCACAGGCATAGATTGGGATATCTTCATAACGTTGTTGGAACAGCATAATCCCACGGCCGTGCAATACGCGCAATGGAGCCGCCGACGGATTGAAAACGGTGATACCAGCGGCGTTGCCGGGATTGCCCGCGTGTTTTTAGGGCATACACCGCTTGCCAAGGCCGCCCAGTTGGGTAATTGCTTTTTCATTGATACCGGCGGCGTTTTCCGCATCGTCAACGCACCCAAAGACCAGCATTTATTTTTATCGCTGGTTGAAACAACGGCTGCCGCAGACGATATTACGCAGTGGCCCGATATCGCCACCGATTTTCGGGTAGCGACGAAAGGCCGCAGTACCCCTACCCTGATCCCGCCGAAACCTAAACCACCCCGTCCGTGAGAGAACCATGCTGCCCCTTGCCACCCGTCTGCGCCGCAACCGTCAAAGCGCTTGGGTCCGCGCCCTCAGCCGCGAACATAACCTGCACACAGATGATTTGATCTGGCCGGTGTTTATCTGCGAGGGGTCAGACCAGCGCATCGCCATCGATGCCCTGCCCGGTGTCAGCCGCCTGTCGATAGATACGGCCATCCACGAGATCGGGGCGGCCCTGCATGAAGGTATCCGCGCTTTCGCGCTTTTCCCCGTGGTGCCCGCGCCCCTTAAAACCGCGGATGCCGCCGAAGCGGTGAATGCCGATAATCTCTTGTGCCGCGCGGTGCGCGCCATCAAGTCAGCCCTGCCCGATGCGGGCCTGATCTGCGATGTGGCGCTGGACCCTTACACCGCCGATGGGCACGATGGCCTAACTGACGCGGCAGGATACGTCCTTAATGATAAAACGGTTGCGGTTTTGGTCGAACAAGCCCGCGTTCTGGCCGCGGCGGGCTGCGATTTCGTGGCGCCTTCGGATATGATGGATGGCCGTATCGGTGCCATTCGCGCGCATCTAGATGACGCCGGCTTTACACAGACAGGAATTATTTCCTATACCGCCAAATATGCCTCGGCTTTTTACGGGCCGTTTCGGGCCGCCGTGGGGGCTGCCAGTGCGGGCAAGCCCATCGATAAATCCAGCTATCAGCTCTCGCCTGCCAACCGGGCGGAGGCCCTGCGGGAGGCGGCGCAAGACGCAGATGAAGGCGCCGATATGCTTATCGTCAAACCCGGCCTGCCCTATCTGGATGTGCTGAGCGACATCAAACAAAGCTTAGGCCTCCCGACGCTTGCCTATCATGTCAGCGGCGAATACGCGATGCTCAAAGCTGCCGCTGCCGTGGGTGCCCTTGATTATGACCGCGCGTTGCTAGAAACGATGCTGTGCTTTAAGCGGGCCGGTGCCGATGCCGTGATCACCTACGCCGCCCGTGATGTGGCGCGCCTGCTCCGCGCGGCTTAACCTCCCAGCAC
>JAIXUW010000338.1 GCA_027483355.1 Alphaproteobacteria bacterium | reverse complement strand
CGCAAATGTGCTTTGATTTCATCGACGCTGACCGGCTCGTCGGCAGGCGCCGCCGTTTCCTGCAGGCGATAATCGCCGGGGTGGAGAATATATTGCGTCTCGGTCATGGCGTGCTTTCGCTTATGGGGGAGAAGAACAGCAGGGGAGCGTTTTTCACCCCCCTGCTGTCGTCGTTTCAATGTTATCTTTAACCTTGTGGGCGTTGCGCCAGATTGCTCTTGATCGCAACAATCGCAATCGGTCCACCGGTTGCCAGTGACACGGGCGTCGCCGTCACGCGCACAAAGCGCTTGCCACCGCGATAACCGGCCAGATGGGTTTTATTTTCTTTGGCGTCGGCGTCGACTTTCAAAAAGATACCGTTGCTCAGGCCCGCGACACCCACCACATCAGCATCGGTGCAAGCGGCATAAGTGCCCGCCGCCCCGGTGCCGTCATCTTCGGCGTGTTCAATTTTCACATCAATACGCTTGCTGGCGTCCAGGGTGTCGACAATGGCACCAACCGCCACAGCAAAACACAGGCTTTCGGCGCCCTGCATATCAATGGCCGTGCCCACCAGGGGGGCGGCTTGAATGGTTTGCGGGGCCAAAACTTGGGCCGCCGCAATAGAGTTGATCAGATCGTGCATAGAGATCGTCCTTTCAGAAGAAGAAAAAAGGGGGCATACGGCGGGGCGGCACCGGGGTTCGAGCGCTTGGGGCGCGTTGATCACCGGCCGGGGAGGAACCGGGTGATGCCGCAATCCAAGCAGGTGCCGCCGCCCGACCTATCCGGGGCGGATCGTCTGAGCGCTGCTACCCTTCCAGCGCGCCGTATGCCGGAAACCGGGGCGAACCCCGGCTTCCAAGTGGTTAAGAAGCGAACTTCATCAGTTTGATGGCCTCAAAGTTGACGACGTCGCCACCAACACGTTTGGTCGTATAGAACTTGACGTAGGGTTTGGCGGTGAAGCTGTCCCGCAGGATACGTACACCCTGACGATCAACAATCTGATACCCGGCCTTGAAGTCACCAAAGGCAATCGACAAGCTATTGGCGGCAATCGACGGCATATCTTCGGCTTCAACCACATCAAAGCCCAAGAGCGTACCACCCTGTTTCAACTGGAAATCCGGCTGCCAGAGGTAATTGTCGTTTTCGTCCTTCAGCTTGCGCACTTCCGCCAGGGTCGAGCGCTTCATCATAAAGGCCGCATTTTCGCGGTAAGCCGATTTCAGCGCAAAAACCAGATTGATCAGACGATCACCGGGGTTGACGGCCGCAAAAGCACCCGCCCCACCCGAATTGATCTGCTCAATTGTGCTAAAGGCACCGGCGGTCGGTGTGCCCGCCGCATAGGTGAGAAACCCACGCGGCTTTTTGACACCATTACCATTGACGAAAGCCTCGTTTTCCATCCGCGCCATACGCTCGGCAATTTTACCCGCCAGCCAGTCTTCGACATTGAACAAAGCATCGTCCAACAGCTTTTGCGTCGCGCGTGGCTCGGCATATTGCTCATGCACAGGAATGCGGTATTCGCCCAGTTTGGGGGTACCCGTCTCAGCCCGCGCTTCGGTCTCGCCGACCCAACCGGACGTTGCCTCATGCAGGTCATGAATGCCTTCCAACGCGTCGGTGCCGATTGTCACCACATTGGCAATCTGGCGCATGGGCGAGGTTTCACGCACCAGCTGCGCAATGCGGCCCGACATATCCGGCGTCACGGTAAAACCGCCATCGGGGTCAGAACCTACTGACAGGGCCTTGACTTCATCCACGGCCGAGCCTGCGTTGTTTTTGCGCACATAGTTGCGAAAGGCCGATTTATAGGTGCGATAGGCATCAATACCCAGCTCGGTACCCAGCGCCCCTTTACGTTCCAGCGCGAAAACTTCGGCTTCTTTCCATTCGTCACCGGCGGGCAGACGACCCTGGCGGCTCACAGCGGTTTCCACCAGATCAATGCGGCGTTTGGCCGCATCGGCCGCATCAATCGCCCGGGTAATCTCGGCATTCAGGCGGTTGACCTTTGATTCCGTCAACGGGTCGGCATGGCCGCGCCGTTCAATTTCACGCAAACGTTGATCATTGGCATCTTTGAACGATTCAAAGGCGCGGCCCAGATCATAGACCGCATTTTGTACATCGGTTGTCATTCTCTATTCCTTTATGTGGGGTGTGTTCAGATAAGGGCGCGAATTTTGGCGGCCAGATCATAAAGTGCCGCCGTCTCCGTACCCGCTGCCGCAGCACAACCTGCATCCCGCAGATCACCATCCGGCAGCAAAGATTTAAAACCATCGGCCATCAGGCTTTTGGCTTGCTTGCGGCTCAGGCCTGCATCGCGCAGGAAAGCCTCAAATTCACGCGGTGACGGCACGGCCCCATCGGCCAGCGCCGATTTGACACGCAAGACCCGGGCGGCGTCATTGGCCGGAAAGGTCACCATCGAAATTTCCAACAGGTCAACGTCGGTCAAAACGCGGATACCGGTCTTTTGTTCGCGGTGCGCCTGGCGCACGCGATAGCCAATCGACAAACCGTTGACGACTTTTTCCTGCATCAGCTTATAGGCTTCTTTGGCGCGGGGGATGTCGGCCACGAATAAATCGCCCGTCACAAACAACCCATGGCTATCCTCGTAAATCTCGCGCCAGGCGCCAATCGGCTGGGCCGCGTCATGCTGCCACAACAACGGCGGCTGACGACCCGCTGTCTGCGCCTCTTTGAGGCTTCGCGCAAAAGCGCCGGGCACCATACGGTCACGCGCTGAATCCACCACATCAAAGACCGAGGCATAACCTTGGAACCGCCCGGTTTCAGCTTGAAATTTCACCTCAAAACGGCTGTCAAAATGCAAATTCATGGCGTCATCCCTTCGTGGTCAAGGCCGGTAATAGGGCGCAGCAGTTGTTCAACCGTGCGGCGATAACTCTCGGCACCCCGGCGCACCATATCCTCGCCCAGCGCCTTGTAATCACACTCGCACCCGGCACCTGCCAGTAAAATCTGCACGGCCGTCACCAGCTCCGCCAAGCGCCACTCGCCGCGTTGCAAACGGCGATAGAGCGCTGGCAAACTGCCCAGCTCGTCTTCAATTTCAAGCCAGGTGTCAAAGCGCGGCTCCGGCGCATAGAGCCGCCCGTCAAAACTCATCGTCAGCGTCACGGCAAACGCTCCCCATCCGCCAACGGCGGCAGATTAAACACGGCACGCTTTTCATTGATGGTCATGAAGGGCGCCGCCGCAATCCGCGACCAGGTTTGCTCGCGCCGCGGCGCCAGCGCCTCCACCTGATCGAGATCGTAATCCAAGTGAATATCATCACCAAAACGTGGGCACAGCCAGCGGTTCAGCTCATCCCGCACATGCGCCACCAGCGGCAGCACCGCATCATCATAAAGGGCCAGCCGCGCCTGTTCGAAATTGGCAAAGGTGAGCGATCCTTCAATGCCAATCAATTGCGGCGGCACGTGAAAGGCAAGGGCAATTTCCCTGGCCGAGACATCCTTGCCCGCCAGCCAGTCCATGTCCTTGGGCGACAGCGACAATTCGCGCCAATCAAGGCCACCTTCCAGCACCAACGGGCGCCCCGCCGCCGCCGACCCACTATAATGCTCCTCTAATTCCGCTTTCAGGTTGCGGCGCTGTGCATCCGTCAGCGTATCGGCCGCATCGGCATGGGCCGGGCGAAACACCAAAGCGCCCGACGGTCGCCCCGATGATTGCAGCAGGCTCGCATTCCATTTAGCCGCTTCATTGTGCTGATCGACAGAAACGGCGGCAGCCTCGAGCGGGCTCATGCCGTACCAGTCATCCAGCGGATGAAAGCTTTTGACGTGCAGAATATCGCTGCGGCCATCAATGGCGTTGACCGCGAAATCCACGTGCTGCCCAGCCAGATCATAGCGATAACCCGCCACCACGCCGCTGGCCGCCGGGATTACCTTTATGCGGTCAGGCCGCAGGCTCCACAGTTCTGCGGGTACCGCGCCCGGCACACCACTCGCCTCGATATAACTATTCCCGGCAATCAGGTAATAGGCATAGACGCTTTCAAAAAACTCGGCTCCGCCCTGCATGGCGTTGGGTTCACGCAGCAATTGCAACAACGGGTGCGTTTCCAGTTTAAACCGCGCTGCCCCCCGCCCGCGATAGACCGCAAAGGGCACACCCGCGGCATTGCGCGCCACCAATTGAATGGCGCGATAGGCAATGATATTGCGACGATAGCCTTCATCGGCCAGCCGGTCATATTGGCGCGGTGTAAAGCGCGGCTGCCCGGCGCCAAAGGGCACCAGCACGGCGGCACTGCGGGCCGCTTTCTCATCCACGCGGTTGAGCTGAAGACCATCACGGCGCTCCGCCACGGGCGTGGTTTTGCGTTTCAGCCAGCCGCGCAGCCCCCACATTTCTGCCGGTGTTTTTACCATCTCATCACTCCTGCACTTGTTAAAGCGTTACGCCCGCCACAGCTGCGGCCCGGCGGGTTGGGGGCGGCCTAGCAACAATTCAGTGACAGCCCAGGTTCGGGCATCCACCCGGTCGGGGCTGCGCCCGCCCGCTTGCGGGTCAAAACTGCACATCTGATCTTCCAGCCGGTCAAAGACCGCCACATGATGCACGCGGCCTTGCGCGTCCAGTGCTGCCACCGGCTCGGCCCGGCTCACCTTGCCGCGACTGGCCCGCACGGCCTTGTAAGCAATATCGCGGTCAAGGGCACGAATGGTTTGCTCGACCATATCGCCGCCTTGGTTCACTTCCGCCACCACCCGGTCGGCTTGATAGGTGTAATAGGCGTCAATAACGCGCTGCGCCCAGACGGCAGGCGGATACACCCCGCTTAAGTCGTCCAGTACATAAGCATGGCCATTGTCATCACAACCCGCCACGATAATACCCGTCTCGTCACTGCCCGCGTGCGCCGTCACCGCCGGGTCGACCGCCACGATGATGCGGGTCAGCGGCGGTATCTCGCTGCGGTTCAAACGGTTGCGGGCGACCACTTCACGTGACCACAGGGCGCGCGGGTGATCGGCCTGAAAGGCCTCGTCCGGCGTTGCCGGATATTCGCGGCGAAAGCGGTGCAGGCCGCCCAGCTCCGCCATCTTGGCGCGGCGCCAGAACAGCTGCCGGTCATCGAGCCGCAATTCCACCTTCAGGTGTTTTTCTTCTTCGCTTAAGATAAACAAGGCGGGCGGATCTTTCCTGTATTCACGCTGCCAAAACCACGGCACGAAAATAAAACGGTAATCACTCTCGCCGCGGCGCGCCGCCTGACACAGCTCATAAAAAAAACCGGCCGGTCCGGCCGAGGTACTTTCCAGCACAATCTCGGTGCCCGCCATATCCGGCACCGTTTGTAAAATCCCCGCCGCATGGGTATCGGCGTGCGGCCAGAAGGCCACTTCCGACCCATGAAAGAATTGAATCGTATCCGACCGCCCCACGCCTTGCGATCTGGCAGTGCCCACCCGATAGCTGCCATCCAGTTTATCGAAGATCAGCGCCTTGGCATTGATCTGCGAGGCCCGCGGCCTCACCGGCGCCGGGCAATGCTCGTGAAAGCGCCGCACGATGCCGTATATATTACGGCTGGCTTCTTCAAGGTGGGTCAGAATAAACGCCCGCGCCCCTTTTTGGTGGGTCAGACGCCAGTAAAACCGCCCCTGGACGTAAGTAGAACAACCCTGCTGTCGCCCCTTCAAAATCACCGCCCGCACCCGGCCCGTCTCCCGGCGCTGCGCCTCCAGCGCGGCATGGATATAGCTTTGCGCATCGTTCAATTCAAAAGGCACGATCCAGCCCTGCTTGGCCCGCAGCTTCAGGCATTTGCCGGCGTAATGCACAAAATCATCACGCAGCCGCAAGCGCAGCTTGTCTGCATCAATGCGCGTCACGCGGCGTTACGCCAGCGCCGCCAGCGCGTCCTCGTGGCTTTGCCCCGGTTGATCATCGCCCGTCGTTTTACCGGTGAATATTTTTAACAGCGAGAGGGCCACGGTCACCTGCGACGCGGTCATTTCGTATTCACCCAGCGCATGGGCCTGCAAAACCGCCACCAAAGCTGTCACATCCGGGGTGACGCGCGCTGGCGGTTTCGCATCCACCCTGGCGCGGATTTTCGCAAGCGTCTGTTTTTTGCTGACCGCCATGGGGATACCTCGCCGCCCGCGCCGATGAAAATCGCCGCAGTCCGCTTGATCAAGAATGAAAAAGAAAAGAGGCCGTTTACATCGCGCCGCAGCGCCAGAGCCTTTTACCGGATGATGACTAAACCCTATCAGACTTACTCCCCAAAGGCGAGGGCATTGCGACATGGCAACTCCTCGCCCATAGATTTTCACGCCGCCATCAAAGACTTACCTGCAAAAGTTTTTGATGCGCAAAAACGAAACGGCCTGTTCGCGTCACAGGCCGTTTCATCGGTAAAAAGATAAAATATTTCCGGGGGCTAAGAAGCTTTTAAGGGGCAGGGGCCGCCGGCTCGGCGGGTACCACCTGCACCTGCAACGGCGGGGCGGCAGCGGGGGCAACTTGTCCCGGCCGGCGCATTTTAGGTGCTGGCTCCGGTGGTGGCGCGTTGCGGGCCGCACGGCGTTCTTCGGCGCGCTGGCGCACCGCTTCGGCTGCCTCCGCGCGTTTGGTGCGGGCGTCTTTCATGCGCTGCAAACGCTGCATACGATCCTGGCAGACCGCATAAGCGTCATAGGAATTGATATAGGCAGCACAAGGATCGGGCGGCAAAGCGGCGGCATCCAGTGCGCCCGGCACCGCGCTGGGCGCGGGCAGCATCGTGGGCGGGCTGGCAGCGCCCGAACCCGGATAGGCCATCGGCGGCAGGGCCGGTGCGGCGGGCGCGCTCGGCGGCGTAGCGCCCTGAAAGACCGGCGGCAATGTCGCCACCGGCGCCGGCTGATTGGCGGACGGGGCCATTTGCGGTACAGGCGCCGAAGCGCCCGTGCTGTCGACACCCGCCGTGCCACTATAGGCCTGGGCATAGGACGGGGCCGCCAGCGCTGGCGCTGCCGCCAAAAGTATCATCATCGCCAAAGCAAATAAAACGCCACGCATTATTAATTCCCCTATGCAGCTCTAAATATAATTCCCCATGTCTTTATTTTAAGCCCAAGCACGCCATTTGAAAAGCCCGCCTGCACCCTATAAGAGGCACATATTTGACTTACTTGGCTTTTTTGGGGGCGGACGGTGCCGTTTCTTCTGCCGTTTTGTTTTCCGCACCACCCGCTTCAGGCCGGGCAGGATCGCTCACGCGGCGAAAATTACGCGGCGTTTCGGCCGGCGGGGGTACGGCTGCCGCATCTTCGGCCGCGGTGACCGCCCGGGCCTTGGCGGCCAGCGCCCTTTGACAATCCGCATAAGGGGTCAGTGAATGACGGCTGATCTCGGCCGCGGCTGCCGCATCGTCTAAATCCTGCAGGCATTTTTTGACCGACGTCACCACATGGCTGCCGCTGGTGGCGGGCGGCGGGTCGGCGGCGGGCGCAGGCGCTGCCACCACGGGTGCGTCCGGGGCCGGCGCGGGTGCCTCAACCCGGTTGTAATACTGCTCCAGCGACGGCGCTGCCTGCGCCGGCCCCGTCATCAACAGCAATACCAAAATGACCTGCCACATATTTCTCATCGCCCGAACGGCGGCCACAGATAGTGGGCAACCTGCCGCGGGCTGTAAGAAACCCCCCGCTTTTTCAGGTGCGCCCGAAAGATGGCAACGATCGTGTCGCGGCGCTGACTGTGCGCATAGTCAAAGGCTGAAAAGCCCTGTTTATCCTTGGTCAGCACGTCGACGCCAATGTCAATAAAATGCTGCACGACCGCCTCGGCGCCGTTGACGTTGCTAACCGCCAGGTGCAACGGCAAGCGGCCTTGCGCATCAACCACCCGCAGGTCTGCTTTATGCGCCAGCAGTCGGCGCACCTCGTCCAATTGACCCGTATGCGCCGCCACATGCAGCGGCGTCCAGCCGTTTTCGCGCTCGACCTTATTAACATCAACCCCCCGGTCGATCAGCGCTGCCACCAGATCAGGCCGGCGCTGAAAAATTGCCAGATGCAGCGGCGTGCGGCCCTGCACGTCATGCACGTCGGGCTTGGCACCCTGCTGCAACAGCCTCATCGCCTGCACCGGGTTATTATCAAACAGGGCCTGCAACAATGGCGTGCGTCCTTCGCGATTACGCCCCTCGATATCGGCACCCGCCAGAATAAAGCGCGCCAGCAGTTTGGAGGGCAGGCTGTCGTCGGCGTAATGCAGCACGTTGCGCCCTTGCCGGTCGATCAACGCTGGATTGGCGCCATGCTCGAGCAATATGTCGGCCAGAATGGGGCTACCGCTGCCCACCGCCGCCATCAGGGGCGTGATGCCCTCGGTGCTGGCCTGGTTGGGCGGCGCCCCGCTTTGCAGCAGCAACAACACAAGATCCCGCCGGTTTTCATTGACGGCCAGCAGCAACGGCGCCACACCCCCCTTGCCCTCCGCGGCATCGGCGCTGGCCCCGCGGTCAAGCAGCTTTTGCGTCAGCACCGCACTGCCCTTACGCACCGCCAGATGCAGCGGTGTCATGCCTTTATTATCATAGCGGTTGGCAACCGCGCCGCCATCCAGCATTTCATTGACCAGCGCCAGGTGCCCGGCATCAACAGCCAGATGCAGCGGCGTGCGCCCGTCATGATTGACCGCATTCAACAGCTCCAGCGCCCAATTGCGCAACAAGAACTGGGCCGCCGCCGGATCAGCATGGCGGGCGGCATCGTGCAGACAGGTATTGGCCTCGTGGTCGGCTGCGAAAATATCCAGGCGGTGAAACAACAACAGCTCCAACACCTTGGGTTGGCCACTGCGCGCGGCATAATGCAAGGCAGTGGCCCCCGTGCCGTCGCGCTGATTGGGATCGGCTGTTGCCAACACCAAGGCCTCAAGTACAGCAAGACCGCCGGGCGTCGCACCCTGCAGCGCCGCCAGGTGCAGCGGCAAAATACCTTTTTTATTGGCGCTATTGGCATCCGCACCGGCGGCCAGCAGGGAGAGGGCAAGGGTTGCATGGCTTGCTTTTTCCAGCACCAGCGTCAGGGCCGTGTCCTGTCCCTTGGTGAGCACATTCGGGTCAGCCCCCCGGGCCAGCAACAGCTCAAGCAACGCCCCTTTGCCACTTTGCGCGGCATGATGCAAGGCCGTGCGCCCCAGCTTATCGGCCTGATTGGGATTGGCCCCCGAACGCAGCAACCGCAGCGCCAGCGCTTCATCGCCCGTGATCACCGCATCCATCAGTCGCGTGCGGCCCGTCTCGGTGTCGCTGATGGCGTTGGGCGCGCGGATATAGCCCTTGTGACGCGGCGTCAGCGCATCGTTGAGCGCCGCTGCCAGGGCGCGGTCATCAGGGGCGACGCGGCGCGCCGAGCGATTGAAGCTGTTGTTTTTCTTAGGTCCAGTCATGTCAGATCAACTCTCCTTCGCTCAACGCGGACCAGTCGGGCCGGGGTGGGGGGACGCCGGTTTGGTCAGGCGACGATGGGCCTCTTCAAAACGATTGTGCAGCTGCGCGTCTTCTTCGCTTTTCAGGCGCGCGTAAAGGGCGGTGTGAATGGTGCGGGTCACCTGCGCGGCGGCGGTTTCATTAAAGCGGTCCTGCAGCAAGGGGCTTGCCCCCCCGGCCAGCAAGATCTCGACAATCTCCGGGTGCGCTTTACGGGCCGCCAGCATCAGGGCGGTGCGCATCTCAAGGCCGGGGGCGCGCAGATCGACCTTCGCGCCCGCCGCCACCAATGCCCGCACGCAGTCGATATGGCCGTACTCGGCCGCAATCATCAAGGCCGATTGACCCAAACGGTTAACCGCATCGATGTCGGCCCCCGCCCCCACCAGTTCCACGATATTCTCCGCCCGGTTGCGCGCGGCCGCAATCATCAGCGCGGTCCAGCCTTCGGCCGCACGCGCATCGGCATCCGCCCCCCGGGCCAGCAACAGCGGCACCGCGCGCGCATCACTGCCCGCCGCGGTAATGTGAAGCGCTGTCTGTTGATCCTCGGGGCGCCCTGCATTGACCAGGGCGCCAGCCTTGATCAATGCTGTGTATAATTCCGTGCGGTGGTTTTCAGCCGCCAAAAGCAGCGGCGCATTCGGCGTGATCCGCCCCGTGGATAACCGCCCGCCCTGATTGATCGCTCTGCCGTCGCCGCGCTGACGCAACAACACAAACAGCATATCCGGCTTGTTGGCATCGACCGCCAGCACCAGCGCGTTGAAATCACCCACGGCGGTAGATGCCCCCAGTTGCAGCAGACGCTGCACCAAAACCGGGCTACCCTGCAAAATGGCGACACCCAGCGGCGTCCAGCCTTGCGCATTCACCCGGTCGATATCCGCACCCAGACGCCGCACCGCGTCGTCGATCAGGGCGAGGGGCGCGTCGCGACGGCACAGCTCATGCAAATACGTATTGCCGTCGCGATTAAGTACAGCATCCACCGCCGCACGGTCGGGGCGCGGCAATCCGGTCAGATAGGGCAGATCAGGCAAGCGGTCATGATGACGCATGAAGTCTTAACTCCGGTGACGGCTTTAGCGCGAAGCTTTATCAGTATTCCTGATTTCAGCGGCGCTTTGAAGGGCCAATTCGGCGTTTTCGCACATCATTCTGCTCCTTGCGGCGCGGAATCAGCCGCTCTTTTACCGGAGTCTTGTTGTTTTGCGCGCGCAGCAAAGCCTGGCGCGTCATGCTTTGCACGCGCGACTGACAAACCATATCGGGTGTGCGGCCCTTGCTATCGGCGATATGCGGGTCGGCGCCTGCCTGCAGCAATGCCTCGACATGGGCCAGACGATTGCGGTGGGCGGCGCGGTAAAGCGCGGTCTCGCCCTGGCGGTTGCGGGCATTGACGTCTATCCCTAAGCGCAGGACGCGGCACAACAGGGCGAGATCAGGCCCGCGCGCCGCTGCGTGCAGTAAGGTCTCGCCGTCGGCTGTCACCCCGTCCGTCGCCACCCCCGCTTTCAGCAAATAATCAAAGGCCTCTACCCAACCGCCCTGGGCTGCCAACATCAGCAGCGTTTCGCCCCCTGCGGTCAGCGCGTGCAGATCGGCGCCACCCGCTTCAAGCAGCTGCAACATGACAAGCCCCCCGGCGCGGGTTGCGCGGTGACGCAGGACATATTGCGCCGGCGTCAGGCCATCCTCGCCGCGCTGATTGAAAAAAATGCCGTACTGGTGCAAAACCGCCAACATTTCCGGGCGCTCATCACGCAAGACCAGGCGCAGCACATCGTCATGCGGCGTGATGACAAAAGTGGTGGCGGCCACTGTTTCGGGCGGGGCCGCCGCCAGTACGGCTTGCAGCAGCGCCGGCGTGCCGTCGCTAGCCAGATGCAGGGCCGTCATGTCCTGGCGCGCTGTCCCCTCGACGCGGCAGCCGGGATGGGCGCCCGCTTTCAAAAGCAATCGCGTCATCTCGACATGGCCCACCAGCACCGCCCGATGAAGGGCTGTATGCCCGTCCACTACCGTGTCAACACTACACCCGGCATCCAGCGTCACCAGCCGCTTGGCGACTTCAAGGAAATTGCGTTTAACCACGGCGTGTAAAATCTCGGGCACGCCGCGCACCATATTTTGCGCCGCCGGTGACGCCAACGCTGCCAGCGTTGCCGTCTCGTCGGCGTTGAGGATCAAGCCCAACAGCGCTTCGATATCGGCGCGGTTTTTCATCCGCGGCCCGGGCCTTTCGGCAGTGGCGGTTTAACCGGCTTGGCCAGGGCCACCTCCAGAACGGGCCGCGTCAAACTCGCCATCGTCCGGTTGTCGGCCACGTAATCCATGACGCTTTTACCGTGGTTGTCGGTGGCGCGGGGGTCGGCCCCCGCCTGCAGCAATTCAACCATGCGTTCGCTCTGCCCAGCGGCCGCCGCGATCATCAACGCGGTGCGCCCATCCTGGCCATGCCGCGCGTTGGGGTCAGCCCCCGCCGCCAGCAGATTGGTCATTTCATGCATCGAGGCACGCTCGACCGCCAGCATCAAGGGCGTCGCCCCCCGGCGATTGCGCCGCCCGATCGGGGCGCCGCCCGCGATCAGCACTTTCATCGCGCTGTAAATGTTATGCGAGGACAGCAATTGATGCAGCGGCAGTTCGCCCGTTTGCGGATCAAGCGCATGCGGATCGGCCCCCGCCGCCAGTAAATCGCGGGTAATATCGGCGCGCGCTTGTTCGTTCATGGTGCGCTGGCGGCATAAAAACATCAGCGGTGTCGGTTGCAGTTGCTGCCAGCCGGGCGGCGGGCCCACCATCGGCCGGTCAGGATCGGCGCCCCGCGACAGCAGCAAATAAACAATATCAGGCTCGCCCCGGCGAATAGCCAGCAGCAAGGGCGTCATGCCGTCCCGGGTCGTCGGCTGATGCAGAAAAGCGCCGGCATCCAGCATGGCCGCGACGGCAGACACATCGCCGCGCAGGACCGCCACGTGAAACGGCGTCATACCGTCCTCATCGTGGCTCAGGGGCACGTTGATGTTGGCGGCCACTTGGGGCATTTGCAACATCACGCACACAGCCGCACTTTGTTTTGCGGCCAGCGCTGTGGCAAAAGCCGTGGTGCCCACGCCATTGACCAGCAGCGGGTCGGCCCCCGCCTCGATGAGTGCCTTGATCAGGCGCGTCTTGCCCTTTTCAGCGGCGCGGTGCAGGAACGTCGTGGGGGCACCCGGCACATCGGGTGCATAGGCGCCTGCCTGCAACAACGCCTCGGCCGCCGCCTCGCAGCCGAAATTGACCGCGTCATGCAAAGGCGTGCTGTTTTTCTCTCCTGCCACCGCTTGGCGCAAGTCCGCACCCGCCGCCACCAGGACTTTGATCACTTCGGCATGATTGGCGCGCGCCGCCAGATGTAAGGCGCTGCGTCCGTCAGTCCCTGTGGCTTTGGGGCAAACCCCCGCTGCCAGTTGGGCTTTGACGGCGGCCACATCGCCGCGCTGCGCATGGCGCAATAGATCGCCCACCCCGTCCGGGCGGGTTTTAACCGCATTGGCAAAGCGACCCGCCAGACCACCCAGCGCCTGCGACAGCGCATCTTCGCGGTCGTCATCGGGCTTGCGGTTGGGCGGTACAAATGCCATGGATATCCTCAGACGCCAGTGCTGTATTTAAGACGACCCAAAAGGTCGAGGACGCGCTCGGCACCCGCCCGCGTTTTCTTTACATCCACCGGTCTTTGATCTTCGAGCATCATGTGGGGCCGCGTCAGCCAGTCGCGCGTGCGCTTTTTATCGCGAAAGACTTCATTGGCCAGCGCGCGGATGTGTTTGTTTTGGGCGGTCGTCGGTTTTTCGGTCATGACCTTCTCCGGCAAGAGACAAGCACGCGACAGCGCCGTGCCCTTAAAATCGATATTTGAATGACTTCAGTGATAGCACCTGCATCCCGGCGACACAATCGCTTATGACAAGATTATCAGGGTTTTGCGGCACCGCCGCATGGCGGCTGTAAGTGTTTTTTTACAGCCGCAGGCCTTGTTTGACCGGGCGCGTCGGCAGGGGGCCCTCGTCCCCTGGGGTGGCGGGGCTCAGGGTTACCGTCTGCTCCAGACGCCGCCCCTTATGAATGGGCCGACCGGGCAGTGCTGCCATCAGGCGGGCGACCAGTGCCGTCATTTCTTTGGATGCCTGCACACCGCGCTGCTGGTCTTTGCTCATACAGTCCAGAGCCGTTTCAACAATAGTCTGCTTGCCCAGATGAAAGTTCGGATCAGCCCCCGCATCCAGCAGTTTATTGAGAAAAACGAGATTAAGGTTTTTCATCGCATATTCGATGAAAGAGAGCTCGGGCAAATGCGTATGGGCAGGCCCGTCCAAATCAACGCCCGCCGCGATGGCCATATCAAAAAACTTTTCGTCTTTTGTCGACAGCGCCTCGAACATGACATGCTGCGCCGACGCTCCTTTATCTAGCGCTTGTTGGACCATCGCATAATCTTTGCGCGCAAAACCAAGCGCCAGGGCCTGGGCCAGAACTTTTTCGATGGTTTCAGCGGGCAAGGCGGACATAGCGCGAATGAACCTGATGATAATAAGGACTGTATTTCCATAGCAAGATTCTCGCCTACCTGTCAAGGAAGCCTTCTTTGTGATTTATTCTCAATGGCTTAATTATTTTCGCGGCTTGGGCGGTCCGGGCGGCATTTCGACCTTTTGCCGACCGGTCAACTGCAAGCGCAGCTTTTCGGCCGCCGCCGGGTTTTCTTCCCAAAGCTTCATGTAATCGCTGGCGGTCCAGCCATGCTTATCGGGCACATCGTCTTTGCACCCTTGCGCTTTCAGCAGCGTGATGATGGCGCTGCGCGAGCGCATGCCGCCAGAAACCGCCGCCGCATGCATGGCGGTCCAGCCGTGCTGGTCGGTGATGGTGGGATCGGCTTTGTATTTCAGCAGCAAGGCCGCAATCTCGCGCTCGCCCCAATAGGCCGCTTCATGCAGCGGCGTGATGCCCGCGGGTGTTTGTGCATTCGGGTTGGCGCCGCCCCGCAACAGTGCCCGCACCTCAAGCCGATTGCCCGCGCGCACTTCGCGATACAAAACGCTTTCGCCCCGGTTGTTGTGACGGTTTGGACCCGTCCCCGTCAACCGGTTGAAGGCGGAGGTCAGCTCATGGAGAAAATCCGGCGGCTTCATCATGCAACCACTCTAGCGCGATCGGGGCGCAATCGCAAACCATGCGCATGTGCGCTTGCATCAATCGACCGGGGTGATGCCGCCTTGACCTTTTGGTGATGGGCTTGTCGGCGCTTGCTGCGGCGCAGAAACAGCCCCGCCCGACAGGTTGTCAGAGTCCGCTTTATCAAACAGCGGATCATCAAACAGCCGCGCCGCATCGGCCATAAATGATTCTGCACTGCCGGCGACGGCAAAGCGCGCCAGTGATGGCGCCAGACTGCCCGAGAACGGCGGCTCGGATGAAAAACCCATCCCGCCAATCGCCTGCAAACTCACCAGCGCCAACATCAGGCCGCCCGCAAAAGACAGGGCCGCTTGTAAACGCTTCTTGCGGGTAAAAGCCGTCGCAATGCCCAGGCTGCCATAGGTCAAAACCGACAGCAAAATCATTTGCGCGATCAGCGACAAACCTTGCGCCAGCCAATTGCCACCGAGCAGGAAATCAGCCCCATGCAATAAAACCGAACCCAGCAATGACAAGATGATATAGGCCGCCGCCAAACCCAGCTGCATCAGGAAACGCGCCCGGTTGACCGTCAAACGACCGACCACCGACCACAGCCCCGCCCAGATCACCATGACGAAAAAGGCAGCCGCCGCAGTAAGCGCCGCCGTCATCGCCGGCTCGTCGCTCCAAATGCGCAAATAAGAAAACGCGGCCGAAATCCCCAGCGCCAGCATAAACAAGCTGGCCGAAAGGCCACTATGCGCAAAGACCGCCAGCAAGCCGCCCTCGCGCGGCAGCGGCAAGGCCGGTGCTACCGCATGACCCGGCGCATAGGCGGTCATTTCGCTCCGCCCCAAGACAATATGATCACCCGACTGTAACGGCCGCCAGGCGCCCTCTGCCAGCAGCCGACCGTTGACCTGGGTGGGGTTGCGCACCGCCTGGTCGCCAATTTCCCAGCCGGTCTCGCTTAAGCGGATAACCGCTTGCTGTGCCGAGACATAGGGGTCAGCCAAAATAATATCGCAGTCCAGGCCACGGCCAATGGTGGCGGGGAAGCGATCAATGACGCGAAACGACGGCAGGCTGTCGTCATGCGTGCGGCGATAGGCTAGGATCAACCGCGTCATGGGGCCACCTCGCCGGCCGGCGTTGCCGCTTGCCGCGGGCGAATGGATGACAAGAAACGCTCGTTGAACAACAGCGCGTTTTCGCGGGTAACGCCCAGCGCATTGACGGTGATCATTAGACCTTGTTTACCGCCATCGACCATGGCGAGATACAGCTGCGCGTCATACAGGCGATCGTATTTTTTATATTGGCGCAGACAAAAAGACGCCTTGAAGCGCCGCCCTGCTTGATCGACAAAGCTATCGTGACAGACGAAGTTGCTGACATCGCCCTCGCCGCCATTGCTGGCCTCGGCTGCGCCCGCATAAAGGCCTTCATAGAAACTGTTAAAGCGCGGCTGCCACAAACCGTCTTTGGCTTCGATCAGGTCATAGCGGTAGAAATAAACCCCGGTCTCGAAACTGTCACTCAGAAAAACGCTGTCCTCGTTGTAACACATCGACCAAAAATGCGTGTAGGGGTTCTTGTCTTCATGGGCAGGCGCCCCCCAGCATTTCAGCGCCGGATGCAACCGCCCCGGTAGCATCAGGGGGCCAAAGGCCATCATATCCCACGCCGCGGGC
Source organism: Alphaproteobacteria bacterium (assembly GCA_027483355.1). Classification (GTDB taxonomy): domain Bacteria; phylum Pseudomonadota; class Alphaproteobacteria; order Micavibrionales; family UBA2020; genus JAEXMB01. The sequence continues at coordinate 4,883 of JAIXUW010000338.1, read as the reverse complement.
GCGCCCGCTGGCCCTAAAATACTCCGGAGAATAGCCGACTGACCCGCCACCAGCTGCGCTTCGATATCCGCGTGGGCACGGCCGAGAAAATCATCGTCGGGCGTGGTTTTCTGTTGCGTCATCAGCGCGGTCAATGCCTCGACCGGCACCAGAAAACCAATCTGGTTACCACCGGTCATCACGTTTATGCCGACAACCCGCCCATCCGCTGACAGGGCTGGCCCCCCGCTCATGCCCTGATTGATCGCACCCGAGAAATGAATTTTTTCATGAAAGGTATCGGCCGCCCGGCCGTTGTGCGTGCCCTCGACAATCGAAAAGCCGATGTCATGCGGGTTGCCCAGCGCAAAAACGCGTGTCCCTTTGCGCAGATCCGACGTGCCCGGCGTGACAAAGCGCGCCCCCGGCTTATCCATCCGCAACAGCGCCAGGTCATTGACCACGTCGACCGCCAGCAGAGCAAGACTGCCGCGCGTGCCGTTTTCATGCAGGTATTCCAAACGGTTCTGCGCCGGTTGCGCAATCACCTCGGCCACCACGTGATAATTGCTGGCCATCAGCCCATCGGCATCCAGCTGAAACCCCGAACCAATCGCCGCCTTTTTGCCCGAGGCCTGATCAATCACCAACACCTGATAGACGGCGTCGCCGTAATCTTCGTACATGCGCTGCGCCGCATCGGTCAGTGGCCGCGCGCTATCAATCACGGCCATGGGCAGGGTCGGCGGGGCATCGGTGCCTTGCGCCTGGGCGGGCATCACGACCAGCCACCCGGCCACGCCCAGGGCAAAGCTCAATACAGTCATAAAGGTGCGGCTTGGTCTTGGCACGGGCATCCTTGGAGTAAAATCAACGTTCGCTTGTCAGTGTGCCGAGATAGCGCCCCTTTGTATAGGTCAAGCTCTCCTCCCACCGGCCAAGACCACCCGTCGGATTTATTTTTCAGAAAACAAAATCTTTGCGTTTTCTGCGTCGCGCCCCGCTGCTTCTTTTCGCTTCTTGCCGGTATTTGCCATTTTTTTGCAGAAAGTTTCGTTTCAGGCGGTTTTATCACCACTCCCCTCTCGACAGCGCTGCCCCCCGCTTGCTACGGTTTTTCCTTGTAGTTTCATGTTGCACAAAAGGGCGGCAGCGGGATGAAGAAGCTTTTCAACGCCATGAGCGACGCCCTCGCCGGTGATTTGGACCGCATCGGCAGCCATGGCCTCACCCGTTTGCAACAAGCCGTGGCCGATGACGACGTCGCCCGGGTGACCGCATTGATCAAACTCAACGCCGACCTTAACCATCCCGGCCTCAATGGCCAGCCACCGCTGCACCGCGCGCTGGCGACCGGCCGCGACGCCATTGCGCGGCTGCTGATTGCCGCCGGCGCCGATATCAACCTGCCCGATGCCAAAGGTCATACAGCGCTGCACAAGGCCGTCTTGCAGGGCAATACCGCGCTCACCGCTCTGCTGCTTTCGCACGGCGCTGACCCAAATGTGGCCGATCACGAGGGCTGCACCCCCCTGCACCTGGCCCCGGCGGGTTGCGATGATTGCATCCTCCTTTTGGCCAAGGCGGGCGGTGACGTCAATGCCGCCGACCGTCAGGGCAGACGACCTTTGCACTATTATCTCAAGCATGAACGCATGCTGGGCGCGCTGTTGGCGCAAGGGGCGGACCCCAATCTGGCGGGTGCCGTGCCCGGCCCCTTTGCCGTAGCGCTCTCGATGCCTTTGGTGGCAAGCCACGCAGGCGTTATGACTGTCTTATTGCGGGGCGGCGCCGATATCAACGCGCCCGCGCTGAATGGGGAGCGGCTTATTCACGTGGCCGCACGCTTGGGGCAGGCAACCCTTTTCCGCCACGCCCTTGAACATGCCGACATCAATGTGACCGACAACAAAGGCAATACGGCTTTGCACGCGCTGATGCATCTGCCGCAGCCCGATCATGTGCAGATGCTTTTGGCCAAGGCACCCCAGCTGATCGCCCGCACCAACCAAGACGGCCAAACGCCCATACAGCTGGTCGTCAACGAGCTGATCGAAACGCCCGCCAACGGCGCCGATACCTACGTCAATACATTGATCACCATCGCCCGCGTGCTGCTGGCGCACGGCGCCGATGCGTCCACCGGCGGGCTGCGCGGCGTGACACTGCTGCACGAAGCCGTCCAGCGCGGCCGCTTTGACCTGATTGATGCGTTGGCCGCCCACAACGTCGATCTGGACCGCACCGACCAGCGCGGTGTCGCACCTTTGCAGATTGCCGTCGATCTGCGCCGCCTTGACCTGGTCGATCGCCTGCTCGATCTCGGCGCCGACCCCGACCTGATTGATGCCCGCGGCTGGACGCTCCTTGATCGCCTGGCGGAGAAAAAAGACCGCGACAGCCCCATCGTGCAGCGCCTGATCGTCGCGGGCGGCCAATACAACAAACAACTGCCGCTCTATCCGGAATTGATCCGCCCGCGTCAAAAGCAGACGGCCACGCCCCTGCAGGACAACGTTGATTGGCAGATGCCCAAGACCGCCCGCCCCCCGGCCGAGCCCGCCGCCCGCGTCATCCGCAAACCGCGGCCGCCTACCCTCTAGGCTCTTCAATACATTGATTTTAAAAGCGATTATTGAACCGCCGGGCAAGGCGGCGCCTTATGTCTATTGACTTGGGGGGTGGTTATGGGCAAACTTGCCGTCATTTCTAAGATCCGTTTTGGGAGAATTTTTTATGCCCCGCTCTGGCTCCGGCCCCCGTGTGTCCCCGGCGTTTGATGATGCCGCCCCCAACCTCAAGCGCAGCCGCAGCGCCGCTTTTCTGGCCGACCCCACCGTGCCCGAACCACTCAAGCAAACCTATCGCGCCCTGGTGGACGAAGCCCGCGTCGATCTGATCGCGGCCCTGATCGACACCGGTGATCTCGATGCGCATATGCAATGCGCCGCCCACCCGATGGGCGGCTTTCTAGCCCAGCTCGCCACGCTGTCGCGTGAAAAACTGCAGCCGCATCTCACGCAGATTTTAGCGGCGCTGAACGCACGCGATATTCCGCTAGCAGACCTGGTGGTGCCTACCTATTACAACGGCAGCACAGATACATCGCGTCTCGATGGCTTCGCCGAACAAACCGTCAGTCAGCGCCCGCTGGTGCAGTGGCTGATGGAGAAGTTCAGCCTCAAAGCGCTGGATATCGCCGATAGGGCGCCGCAACTTCTGGCGCAAAACTATCGCAGTGGCGACGTCACCCAACCGCTGGTGCATCACTATATTCTAAACGCGAGCCGCCAGGTGACAGAGCTCGAAGACCTCGCCCAAGCTGCCGGCACGCTCGATTTTCTCGATGTGGTCGATGCCGCAGGCAAAACGGTTTTTTTCCGTCTGGCCACGCAAGGCCCCTTTGACAATGCCCTTGATATCATGAGCTGGATGCTGCTCCGCCGCCCCGAACTCATTCAGGGGACCGATGCGCTGGGCTGGACCGTTTTGGACCGCTACGTTCAGCGCACCACCAACGAGTCGGCACATTCACGTTTCTTGATTGCCGCTGGTGCCCGTTTCCGTTGGCAAACACCGCCGGGCCTCAGCCATGCCGAGGCGGTGGTCTTTCGCGATAAACACGACCGCATCAACAAAGGCCCGCGCAAAGACCCACCGCCCCCCAATGTCTGATGTCGTGCGATAAACACCGGGCTTAAACCGGGGTGTAATCGTCAAAAATGCGCAAACCCTTCAACTGCGGATGCCGGGCCACATCGCGCGTCGTCAGCTGGGCCAGACGCAAGGCATCCCCCGGCACCGCCCCCATCTCCACCAAAAAACGAATGCGGCCGGTATCAACGCGGGGCTGGGCCAGCTCCCAGGCAAGCTCGCGAGTCTCATAACTGGTTTCAAAGGCAGACTCGTTGGCAGGAAGGTCTTGGCTAAAGGCTTGGTCGAGGTATCCCATGCGTTGGTCCTTACATCGGTGTGGCTGCGGTTCAGCAAAAATGGCCGGCGGGTGACGCCCGTAAAACAAACGCGTTAATGCGCCGACACGATCCCTTTCATCCTATCGAAAAAATATGAAAATAGAATAAACGCGCGGCCCGCCGTCCCCCGACACCTTGGACGCGCCGCCACCGCTTAAAAACACCTTATTTTATTGCTTTCTTGAACGGTCATTCAGATGAAATGTTTGCTTTAACTGCACTTCGGCTGCTATACCGCAAAGCATCATTTTGGGTTTTTCCAAGAATCGATTTTTTCGTCACGACGCTATTTTAGAGGATCTTGTTCCCATGGGACGCAAGCTGGAATTCAGCAAAGACAAAGCGCTGTTGCAAGCGATGGAGGGTTTCTGGGCGCAAGGCTACGAAGCAACCTCGATGCGCGACCTGGCGCAACGCCTCAATCTCCATCTGGGCTCTGTCTATAACGCACTGGGCGACAAAGAACGCGTCTTTGAATCCGCGCTCCGCCTGCATCTCGATCACACCATCGCCCCACAATTGGCGCGCCTGGCCAATGCGGCCGACCCACGCGCCGCCCTCGAAGAATTCATTCGCCGCAGCGTCGATGAATGCCGTGAAAATTCAACCTCCCCCGGTTGCTTTTTTATCAATTCATTGCTGCATATCAATCGCATCAACGATCGCGTCAGTGCCGCCGTGCGTGAATACCTGCAGATGAACGAAGACGCGCTCACGGCCTGCGTCAAAGCGGCCCAAGCCCGCGGCCAGATCGACCCCCAGGAAAACCCCAAGCGTCTGGCGCGGTTTATTTTGGCATCGTGCAAATCGATGCGCGTCATGCGCAAAATTGGCGCCAACGATGATTATATCGATGATATCTACGCCAATATTGGCTTGCGCGTATTTCGCTAAATCACTTTAAGTTTTACAACCGCAAGCCGGGCTTGT
>JAIXUW010000143.1 GCA_027483355.1 Alphaproteobacteria bacterium | reverse complement strand
GTGTGTCTTAATTCTTGGAACATGGCCTTACGCAAGCGGGTGCTTAGTTTAAGCACCCTGCGGTATATTTATGCCATACCCTTCTCAACATACTCTTTTAACACTGTATCTTCCAAATCTTTATAATTATACTTCTGGTAATAGGTTTCGTCCCGAACACTATTCGATTTTGGATTCAATACATCGCCGCGCTTTTGTTTTACTTCATTAAAATATTGTTTTGACATAATCGCGTAGTGATTTAATTGAAGTTCAGGTGGCGAATCTATAACTTCCCCTATAACCTCTGATGCGTGCTGATGGAGGCCATCGGGTTTTACATCCTCCAACCACACTGTCGTCTTTTTATCGGGTCCACTGCTGAGATTCTGCCGCTTCCAGGTAAATCCGCGCCTTACAGATGCTGGTTGATTCACATGCCCGCTTGAGCCAAACATTGTCCAGGGCACACTAAATCCGGATGGCCCAGCTTGTCCTTGGAGTCGTTTGGAGAAAAACTGCTCGATATATGTGCGCAGTGGCCGTCCATCTTTTACAAACAGATATTCATCCAGATCTAAAATACTCAACACATTTACACCTAATTCTTTGAGTTTCGGAAGTCCAAGTTGCGTATAGTGTTCATTCTGCTTGTGTCGCCCAAGCGCTGGAATCACATGAACATAGGATTCTGTCCCCTTTAAAGGTGTCATATAATCATCCGTTGATTCATTATTGAGCATGACAATATGATCATACCCCTGTTTTCGGTAGTGGTCCACCCACTCGCGAATGACCATCGCCTCATTCTTAAAGATGGCAAGGAGGCCGAGGCAAAGTGCGCCACCCCCTTTCCAATACCGTTTTCGTGTTTTACGCGCTGTGCGCCGCAGGCGCCGCTGGCGCTGTCTAGTGCGCCGCATCCTATCTACTCTTCAGCAAAAAAGACTCCACGCTTTTGAGCCCGTAGGAATATCGGTTGGCGGAACTTGGAATGCGTCAAACGCGGGGTCCTGGAACTGTTGTGCAGGCACTGCACCATGTACCTTCGCCGCAATATGCTTATAGAGGTCAAATCCAGGAAACCGCTCCGTGCCATCCGGCTCAATCAGAACGTTGCGCCCCTCATCATCTAGGAGCCACTTCCATAACATATTATACAGCGGCGATACTGTGACAGGGACCTCCAACCCCTCCTCCGAGCTGAGGAGGCCCGCCCCCTCCTTCGCCTCCGGTGTATCCAAAAACACTGCGTCTAGGAGACTCACTGCCAGCCTACAGAGGTCAAAACTCGGATTTGGCGCTATCTCCTCGCCCGTGGGGCGCGGGTGTAGCGGCTTGAAGATATACTGACCGTCGGCATCGTTTCCAGCCCGGAAATCGTCACTAATAAAATACTGTCCGTTGATGGTGAAAATCGCGCGACCGAAATCAATAATACGGAACAGTTTTCCATACGTAGGCACGCGGAAGGTGGTGCCATCGCGGCGTGTATAGAAGAGATACTCTTCATCGGTCTTTGTCCATACGATGTTGTTCGTGTGTAGGTCATTATGTGTAAATCCGAGCACCGCCTGCGCACAGCTTAGGGCTGCCGCCACCTGGAACAGCCACGCCGTCCAGCGCGCCTCCCACTCTGGAGTTCCATGTGTAGCCCCCACCTCTTCAGAGATATCCAGTAGCGCATCCATCGTGCCGCTATTCTCCTCTACTGCAATGAGCATTACAGGGAAGTCTTTGAACTCCGCATAGATACGGTAATCATCGATAGGACTATCATCTTCTAAGCTAGAGCCTGAGCTAGAGCCTGAACCAGAGCCAGACTCAGATGCCTCTTCCAACTCCACTGACTCCATATCGTCCGAGTGTAGAGACTCTAGTTCACTCGCCTCCGCAGCCGCGCCCTCCGCAACCTCCACCTCCTCCTCGGAAGCGCTTCCATCCGACTCTACAGACTCCTCCTCTGAGTCCATCACTGACGGCTCACGAAGAAACTCTTCTAGGATGTCCGGCTCTACTTCCTTATCCGGCGCACCAGCATTCTGAATGCGCAAGGTGTAGATACCACGTTTCTGTCCATTCCAGAACCAGCGGGCGTTCCGCATTGAGGGATAGTCCTCTGTCAGATTGTAACGATACGTATCCGCTCGGGCACAGAAGGCTCCATAGAAGTGATTGAAGTGGGGGCTGCCACCACCCTCTCGAATACGCCCCAGTGCATAGGTCGCAATTGTCTCGACATACGCCTGGTTCCATGGGTCCTGGAGCTTGTTTGACGCTGTTGTCCAGGTGCGATTGTGCCACGGCAGACCTGTGTGCTTTGGCAGACTATACTGCCCACGCATCCATCGGATAGGGTCCAGAAGATGGGTTACCTTCATGAAGGCCCGCTCGGCCCGCTCAGGCTCGGAAGGGCACTGCTGGGTGTTTGTATCCAGATTTGCGACCAGCTGAAGACGGCACGGGCCCGATGTTCCTGAAATGTCAATGGACTGAATGCGCCATGTCGAGTCCAGCCATACATCTTCCGACTGATGTTTTGACAACCTATAGATTTTGCTCAGCGTCGGAAAGAAGGTCTGTAGACCATGGAATCCGCGGACATGACGGAGGGGCTCGGGCAGCGGAGCAATACGAAACCGGGGCGGGGGGACCTGCATCCCCCGGAGCGTCTGCGTCGTTTCCTTGTTCATTCTTCACCGGTCAGAGGTCCTTTCTAGCCTTCCGTTGGCGCGCGGCGCCCTTTTGCGCCAGCGGATATCTGTAAAAAAGTTGCTGTCTTTCTAGACACACAAAATGGCTGCCGCTGCGGTGAATGTATCATTGAAGAAGTTTGATATGCGCAAAATTCCTCAAGATGCCGTGGTCATCTTCATTGGTCGCCGCCGCACGGGTAAGTCAACGCTCGTGCGCG
>JAIXUW010000065.1 GCA_027483355.1 Alphaproteobacteria bacterium | reverse complement strand
TAAAAAGGGCGTGCTGCATGAAGGCATGACACGGGAAGGATAGCCATTATGGCGCAGCTTTCAGAAATTCACTTACCACCCCCACCCGGCCCGCCCGGCAGCGACTGGCGGTTGACACTGGATAGCGTGGGACAAGGCCTCTGCGTGGTCAGCGCGGAAGAGACCATTATCTTTGCCAATCGCGCCTTGTGTCAGATGACAGGCTTTGATCCAAGCCTGATTATAGGGACGGATGTGACGACGCTTTTTGCCTTGTCACAACCCCTTGCCACCAGCCTGCACGATCTTACGCGCGGACCACCTGAATTGCCATTGGATGCCAAAGATATTCGACTGCTGCGCAGTCTGCACGGTCAGGAACACCGTGTGCGCCTGTCGGCAGCCCCCTTTCAACCGACCCCTGACTACCCGGCGGCGACGCTCTTGACCCTCGTCGATATCACCGCTTTGTCGACGCGCCTTGGGCGCCTGGAGGGTATTTTAAACGCAAGCGACCTTGCCACCTGGGAATGGAACGTCCAAACGGGCGAAGTGATTTTCAACGCGCAATGGGCGGCGATGCTGGGCTATACGCTGTGCGAACTCTCGCCGCTGTCGGTGGATACCTGGGTAAGCCTGGTGCATCCCGATGACCTGGCCCGGGCCAATCGGTCGCTGGCCCGGCATTTTGCTGGTGAAAATGACGCCTATCAATGCGATTGCCGGTTACGCCACAAGAACGGCGAATGGCTATGGATCAACACCCGTGGCCGCGTGGTTTCGCGTACGCCTGAGGGGAACCCCGCCTTGGTCTATGGCACACATCAGGATATCACCCAGACCAAACGCATGATGCAATCGCTGCAAGACAGCGAAAACAGCTATGAGCTGGTGGCGCTGGCGACCCCCTCTGCTTTGTATGACTGGGATATTGCCACGGATGCGATTACCTGGCGCGGAAAGTCGTATGAGGTCTTGGGGGCACCTGGCAATCTTGATCTGCCCACCCGTTCGGTCGAGTTTCAAAACTGGGTTCATCCGGAAGACTGGGCGCGCTATCGACGTACACTGAGCCGCTATTTTCGGCGCGAGACACAAGTGCTGCGCGACGACCTGCGGCTTTTGCGACCGGATGGCACGCTGATCTGGGTGGAATACCACGGCGCCGCCCTGTGGGAAGACAATCGCGCCCGGCGGATGTTTGGCTCTTTCACCGACATCAGCCGGGCCAAGCGCGACAACTTGCTGGTCAAACGCGCCACCAGCGATGTAGCCGACGCCCTGCCGCTGATCGATATGCAACCTGACCGCGCCAAAGCCATTTTAAAAGCGTTGGCCCAGGGGCTCAAACCGCCATTCTGATTTACCTTATCATTTTAATGACTTAGCGATCTATTGATCTGGGCCAGATGTTACACTATAACACCTGTAACATTCTTACATCTCGAGTCGCCATGCACCTGCATCACAATACGCTTGCCCTGGTTAATGCTGCCGCCGATCGCGCCCGTGCGGCGGGTCAACGCTGGACGCCCCAACGCGCCACCGTTTACGCGGCACTGTTGTCGACCAAAGGGGCCATTGGCGCCTATGACCTGATTGATCTGCTGGCGCGCCTTCAGGCGCTGACCTTAAAACCGGCAAGTCTCTATCGCACTTTGGATGATCTGCAAGCGCTGGGGCTGGTCGTTAAAATTGAAAGCCTCAACGCCTGGCGCGCCTGTCACCATCCCCATCAAGAACATCAGCACGTCTTTCTGGTCTGCGACGGTTGCGGCCAGACCGACGAAATTGCCGATCATGGCGCCGCCCTGCACCTCTCGCAAAGCGCCGCCGCCCTTGGCTTTAAAACCAACCGCCACGTTTTGGAACTGCATGGCAATTGCAGTTCTTGTGTGACGGCCGCTTAACCAAACCAACCACCACAAAAAAGGAAACCGACAGATGAAATTTAAAGACATTACCCCCGCCCAGTTTATGTGCCACAGCAGCACCTGCTGCCCGGCTGTTCTCGAAACCGAAAACAGCTATGTCATCATCGGCAAAAAGCTTTCTGCCGAAGCTGAAGCCGCCGTTGCCGGCCGCGTCGGCGCCGACGAATACGTCATCGAAGTGCAAAAAGGCATGATCGACGGCTTACGCTAATCCCCTACCCTGCCGTGTTCGAGCAATGCGGCAGGGTTTTTCTTTTAGGCTAACGATGACCGAAGTACCCCACAAATCCCTGAGCCGTATTTTTAACTGGCACGGTATGTCCGGCAAGGCGATTGCGCTTGTGCTCGAACATCTACCTTGCTGTCTGTTGTCGATTGGGGCCGCTGCTGTGGGTATTCCGTTTCTCAATCACAATACATATCTAGAATTAGGCTTTGCTATTGGCGGGGCGATTGCCGGTGAATACATCGGCCATAAATACATTTTTAAAAAGCACTGCGATGGCCACGCCGCCACCCCGGCCGGCCGTCGCTATGCGATTGCGCTGGCCATCGGACTTACCACCTGGGGCGCGCATCAAGTCTTTCTGCATGAACCGGCCGAGCGACACGCCCACCACGAAACCCATGCGGACGTCGTCACGGCATCAGTGGCCAGGCCCACATCAGCGCCGGCACCCCTGCCACGATGACAATAATCGTCAGCGGCAAACCCACACGCCAATAATCGGTGAACTTATAGCCACCCGGCCCCATCACCAGCGTATTGGATTGGTGACCTACTGGCGTCAAAAAGTCGCAAGATGCCCCAATCGCCACCGCCATCAGGAACGGATCGACCGAGTAACCTGACTTTATCGCCAGCCCCGCCGCGATTGGCCCCATCAGGAGCACAGTGGCCGCATTGTTCAAAAAGGGCGTCACCACCATGGTTGCCACTAAAACAGTTGTCAGGAGGAGCATACCGCTCATCCCCTCGCTGAGGGTGGCTATCTGCGTGGCCAGAACATCGGCCATGCCAGTGGTCTCCATCGCCGCTGTCACCGGCATCAGCGCCCCTAACAAAATAATCACTGGACCATCGATGCTGTTGTAAAGGTCATCAAGCCGCGTCACGCGTGTCAGCGCCAGAACCAACACGCCACCCAAAAAGGCAATCGAAACCGGCAAAACGCCGAAAATCACCAGCAGCACGGCAATCGCCATGATGATAGCGGGCACATAGCGCGAACCGCGCTGACCCAGCTGAAGATTACGCTGTGCCAAGGGCAGACACCCCATCGCTTCCAGCCGTTCGGGCATGGCGTCGACTTCGCCTTGTAGGACGATAATATCGCCCTCGTGAAAAGTGACTTCGCTGAGGCGGCGGGGCGAGCGATGACTTGATGTCTGGCGCAAGGCCAGCAGATTGACACCAAAACGTTCGCGCATGCGCAATTGACGGGGCGTGCGGCCAATCAGGCTGGAGCCCGCGCGCACCACCGCCTCGACGACCCCCACACCTTCAGAGGTAAGGGGGATATCAATCTCGTCTTTATTACCCAATAATTCACTTTTGGTTTTTTCGACCATGCTTTTGATGGTTTGGGGATCGCCGCGCACGATCAATAAATCCCCTTCGCGGACGACGCGGCGGGCCGAGGGCGCCGCTTCACGCGTATCGCGCCGGATAAGGCCGATAATATTGAAGGAACCAGAAACGGCATCTTCCACCGCTTTCAGGGTAGAGCCGATGATGCTGGACGTCTCGGTGATGCGCAGTTCGGCGATATAATCCTCGATGGCGAATTGATTTTCGGCGAGCGGCTTGCCGCGGCGGTCTTTGGGCAGTAGCCGCCAGCACACCGCCAGATAGGCAAGGCCGATGGCGCAAATAACCAGGCCCACCGGGGCAAAATCGAACATTTGGTACGGGCCATCGGCGTATTTGGCGCGGATATCGGAGATCAGCAGATTGGGCGGCGTGCCGATCAACGTGACCAGGCCACCCAGCAGCGAGGCAAAGGCGAGCGGCATCAGCAAATCCGACGGCGAGCGATTGGAGGCCCGCGCCACTGCCAGAGCGATCGGCAGGAAAAGGGCCAGCGCCCCGACGTTATTCATAAACCCGGAAATAACCATACAGGCGGCACACAGAACGAACAATTGCAGCGCCGGCCTGCCGTCAAAACGCATCATAAACGTCATCACGTTTTCGCTGGCACCCGAGCGGCCAATGGCGCCGCTGAGGATCAGGACCGCCGCCACCGTCACCACCACCGGGCTCGCAAAACCGCTAAAAGCATCGCCCGCGGGCACCACGCCCAGCATCACCCCGGCAAAAAGGGCGGTCAGTGCCACCACGTCGTAACGCCAGCGATCCCAGATAAACAGCACAACCGTGATCAGCAGCAGCAGGGTGATACGCCACTGTTCTGCCGTCAAAGGCAGGTTGTTCAAAAATTCCATGTAACAAAATCCGGGGCCAGAGGTTTAAGGAGGTCCTTTGCGCGGCACAAACATAGCAAGGCAGCACTGCGTTCACGAGATTTAAAAATATTTTCGTAACTTCAGAAGGCCTGTCGCTTTTGCACGCTTCTGGAAACGCTAAACATGTATTGTTTGCATGGACTTAAAATAAAATGCTAAAGTAAAAAGAGAGCGCATCTTAAAGGACAACATGAGCGACGCCACCGCCCAAGATTTCATCCGTATCGATCCCGACGGGCAAACCATCAGCCTGCACGGCCCCTGGACAGTGTTCGAGGCCGATAACCTGCGCCGCGTTCTGCGCCCCCAAAAACAACAACTGCAAAAGGCCGCAGGCGACGCCCGGGCCATCGATATCAGCGCGGTGACCCAGCTGGACACCGTGGGTGCCTGGCTGATCCGCAATTATTTTGGTACCCAAAACGATCGCTGGCAGATGACCGAACGGCAGAAAGCGCTGCTGGAATTTCTGCCCACCGATTTACCCCGCCGCCAGGCAGTAAGCCGTAAAGACCGCCTGCCGCAGATGATCGACGACATCGGCCAAAAGACCATCGATATTCTACAGTTTCTTTATGGAATAATCGCCTTCATGGGGCTCATCTGTACCCGCCTGGCGGCCAACCTGATCCGTCCCAGCCAGCTGCGGCCGGCCTCGATCACCCGGCATATTTTTGAAACCGGTATTGCTGCCCTCCCCATCATTGGCCTACTGGCTTTTCTGATGAGCATGGTGGTGTCGTATCAGGGCGCCATGCAGTTACAGAAATTCGGCGCCGATATCTTCACTATTGATCTGACCGTCATTTCTATGCTGCGCGAAATGGCGCCGCTGGTCACTGCCATTATGGTGGCGGGGCGTTCAGGCAGCGCCTTTGCCGCCGAAATCGGCGTCATGCGTCTGCGTAAAGAAACCGATGCGCTGGAGGCGATGGGCCTCGACCCCATCAGCCTATTGGTGGTGCCGCGGCTGATCGCCCTCCTGATCACCCTGCCCCTTTTGACATTTTTCGCCGATATCGTTGGCATGACCGGCGGGGCCATCATGGCCTGGTCGCTGTTGGATATCAGCCCGACCCAGTACATCGACCGTGTCAGCGAGGTCGCCACCGTCACCATGTATCTGGTGGGGATGGTCAAGGCGCCGGTCTTTGCCTTTGTCATTGCCGTCATCTGCACCTATCACGGCATGAACGTCACCGGCTCCGCCGAAAGCGTTGGCCGCGTTACCACCATTGCGGTGGTACAATCAATCTTCATGGTCATTTTCGTCGATGCCGCTTTCTCGATTTTATTTGCGGAGATCGGCATATGACCGGGACCAGTAAAAGAGCCGTGATTGAGGTACGTAACCTGACCAATGCCTTTGGTGAGAATACCGTACATGAAAACCTGAATCTGACGCTGTATCAGGACGAAATTCTAGGCATCATCGGCGGATCGGGTTCGGGGAAATCAGTATTGTTGCGAACGATGCTGGGCCTGCACCGCCCCAGTGCTGGGGAAGTCTGCATCGACGGTCATAACCTGCACGAGCTTGACGCCGCCGCCGCCCGTGAACTGGAAAAAACCTGGGGCGTGTTGTTTCAGGATGGCGCTTTGTTTTCCGGCTTAAGCACACTGGATAACGTCGCTTTTCCGTTGCGGGAATATACCCAACTCGACGATGGCGCCATTGAAAACATTGCCCTGTTCAAGCTGCAAACCGCCGGGCTGGAACCGGACGTGGCCGACCGTCTGCCCTCGTCCTTGTCGGGCGGGATGATCAAGCGGGCGGGTCTCGCCCGTGCCCTGGCGCTGGACCCGAAAATTCTGTTTCTGGACGAGCCGACGGCTGGCCTGGACCCGCTGGCCGCTGCCGCCTTTGACGATTTGCTGCTGGAGCTGCGGCATATTCTGGGGCTCACCGTTATCATCATCACCCACGATCTGGATACGCTGGTACGGGTCTGTGACCGCATCGCCATGATCATCGACAAAAAAATCATCAGCGGCACCCTGGCCGAAATGATGGCCAGCGACCATTCGGAAGTCCGCGAATATTTCCACGGGACACGGATGCACGCGGTTGAAACACTCCACGCGCAGACCCAAGCGCCCGCCCTGAAAGGATAAAGACCATGGAAAAGAAAGGCCCCTATTTTACCGTCGGCCTGTTTGTGATGCTGGGGGTGATCGGTGTGGTCGTTTTTGCCCTGTGGCTGGGCGGGTCGATCGATACACGCCACTACAAACATTACACCGTGCATTTTAATGACACCGTCAGCGGCCTGAAAGAAGGGGCCGGCGTGCAGTACCGCGGCGTTGATGTGGGTAAAGTGACCCTCGTTGAGCTGGTCAGCGGCCACCGCAACCTGATCCGCGTCATCATTCAGGTCGACCCCGAGGTGCCGGTGGGTGCTGGTACCGTCGCACAGCTGGAGGTGCTGGGCATTACCGGCCTTGTCTATCTCAGCCTTGCCACCGACCCCAATGACGAAGGCGGCCCCCGCATGGTCGAGGGTGAGAAATATCCTGTTATCGAGGGGCGCGGCACGCAACTATCGAAACTGCTAACCGACATTCCCGCCATCACCCGCCGTATCGCCGAGACAACCGAGCGTGTCAACAAACTGTTCAATGACGAAAGCATCGAGAAACTTCAATCATCAATAAACAACGTCGAAAACCTGACGCGTGATATGAATGGCCTGCTGAGCGCCGAGAACGTGGCCGCTGCCGGTGCCGTATTGCAAAACTCATCCACCGCCATGCAGGATATCTCGGCACTCAGTCGTCAATCGCAGGAACTGGTCGCACGTCTTGAAAAAACGGCTGCCAGCATTGATGAAGCGGCCAAAGCGATGAACGACATGGTGCAGAAATCAGCGCCAAGTATTGCCCGCTTTTCGAAAGACGGTTTACAGGACATCGAACAGACCAGTAAAGCCGCCCGGAAAATGGCTGATCGCATTCGTAAAACCGCCAAGGATCTAGGCGATGACCCGTCGCAAATTCTCTATCCACCGCAAGACAGCGGCACCGCTATTCCGCATTAAAGCTTTAAGGACCCCACCATGTTTAAACCGACCGGATATGCAATCCTTCTTCTTGTGCTGGCACTGGGTGCCTGTATGCCGCTGGGTAAAAAGGGACCCCCGCCGGTGGTCTATCAATTGAAAGCCCCAGCGCGCGGCGTCATCGCCCAGCCACCAGCCCTGCCAGCAGGCACGGCAGTCGAGGTATTGCTGCCGACGGTCCCGGCCGGTTATGACCGTGACCGTATCGCCCTGTCGCTTGACGGCGGACGCAGGCTTGATTACTACAGCGCCGCCAAATGGCCCGAAGAACTGCCCGATGTCTTGCAGGACATTGTCAGCCGCAGCCTGCGCCAAAGCCTGCCCGGTCTGGTCATTGACGCGGAAGGTAGTCTGCCGACGCCCACCCACATCTTGCGCGTCGAGGTTGTGGAATTCACCCCGGTTTACCCCGCTGCGGCCACGACAATACCCACGGTACAGGTGGCCTTGCGTTTTGCGCTCAGCGATGTGCGACGCGGTGCGGTTTTGTTGGACATGGTACAAAAGGCAGAAGTGATGCCAGAGGCCAATAGCCTCGGCGCCGTGGTGGCGGCCCTTGAAATGGGCCTGCACCGGACCTTAAGTGATGCCACGCCGCGCCTCGCAGGCACACTGGCCCCACCCCGATCGGCCAAGCGTTAAGCGGGCTTCGCCGGTGTAATGATGCCGTCTTCGAGTTCGACGACACGGTCGGCGATATCGTGAATACGATAATCATGGGTGACCAGCAAAATGGTGGTGCCCTGTTCACGCGCCAGTTTCTTCAGGATATTGACGGCTTCCTGGCCGCTGACTTTATCAAGCGACGCGGTGGGCTCATCCGCCAGAATAAGTTTAGGCTTGGCCACCAAGGCCCTCGCCACCGACACGCGCTGTTTTTGCCCGCCCGACAGCTGGGCGGGCACTTTGTCGACATGATCGGCCAAGCCCACATCAGCCAGAATTTTATGCGCCATATCGCGCCGCTGGGCGGTAGTTAAGCCATCGCGTAATTCAAGCGACATCGCAACATTCTGCGCGGCGGTCAGGCTTTTGAGCAAGTTATGCTGCTGAAAGATATAGCCGATATCAAGGCGCGTCTGGATCATCTGGCGCTGGCTGGCACCGGCCAATTCCTGACCGAGAACCTTGACGCTGCCCTCTTGTGCGGCACGCAGCGCGCCGATAAGGGTCAGCAAGGTTGTTTTGCCCGAACCGGATGGCCCCGTCATGATGACAATCTCGCCAGCCTTAATGGTCAGGTCAACGCCCTTTAAAACTGGTCGGCGCAAAGCACCCTCGCCGTAGCTATAGGTCAGGTTTTGTACGACAATGGCGTTTGCAACGGTCATCAGAACATATCCGCCGGGTTGGCCTGGCGCATCTTGCGCATGGCAAGACAGCCAGACAAGATACACATGACCAGCACCATGGTGAAAACCGAGATGACTTTGCTGAGCGGCATCGGCATGGCGATATAAGTCACCGACTCCGCCAATTCATAAAGCCCCAGCGACAAGAAATAACCCGGTATAAAACCAATCAGCGCCAGATAAACCGATGAAGCAAAGACGACTTTATACAAGTAACCCTGGCTATAGCCCATCGCCTTGAGTGTGGCGAATTCATTGAGGTGATTGTTGATATCGGTGAAAAGGATTTGATAGACAATCACCATCCCAACCACCAGCCCCATCACGACACCAAAGCCGAAAATAAAGCCAATCGGCACGTTGTTTTTCCAATAGGCGAATTCGTAATCGGTGATGCCCTGTTTGTCAAAGACGTGGACGTTTTCATCCAGCAGGCCACGTAAGGCATCGCGCACTGCAATAACATCTGCCCCCGGCTTGACGCGGATGATACCGATATCCACCATCGTCGGCAGGCGGTTGGGGAAAATCCGTATAAAATTCTGATCGCTCACCAGCGCGTTACCATCGGCGGCAAAAGATGCGCCCAGACGAAAAGTACCCACGATATCCATGCGGCGGTCGTTCACCTCGGTATCCACCGGCCCTTGGGCAAGCAGCGCTGCGATGGGGCCAAATTCGGGCCGCGACAAGGTATCAAAAGCGATGGTGTTTTCGCGGGTTAACTGGGCCGCCGTCGCCGTCATGCCCGGCAGGCTCATAACGGCATCACTAGGCTCCGCCCCCAATACCATCAAAGTCCGCTTAGCTTGCGTTTCCGGATTTTTCCAGGGCGTCTGGCCGATATAAAACGGCATCACGCGCTCGACATCGGGGTGCGACAGGGCGCGATAAACCTGCTGACGATGAAATGGAATAGCACGCCACAGCGCTTCGGTTTGTTTATGCTGAATGAACAAATCGCCCTGCAGGCTGTTGGGCAGCGTGCCGATACTGGCATAAAGCGAGTCGCGAAAACCCAGTTGCATAAAGACCAGCACGCAGGCGAACAACACGCCCAGGACGGCCGCAAAAAGCTTGGCTTTTTCATGCGTCAGCTGTCGCCAGGCCAGCTTGGCTGAAAATCCGAATTGGCTGAGGGTGCTGGCCATACTCAATCGCTGCTGATCTGCACATCGACCTGCATATAAATCAGGTGTTGCAGGCTGGTGGCGGCTTCGGGCGGCAGGGTGATACGCACCTCGACCACGCGATTATCGCGATCGGCCAGCGGATCGGTGTCGTTCATATCATTTTTCATCACCTGATAGCCTAACTCACGCACCAGACCATCAAAAGCGAGATCAGTGCCCGGCACGCGGATACGCGCGTGCTGGCCGGGCTTTACGCGTGGCATATCGCGCTCGTAAATCTCGGCTACCACATCCATGGCGGTCAGATCGGCAATATCGGCGATACCGGTATCGCCCACCCGCTCGCCGGGCCAATGGTGGATTTTTAAAACCGTGCCCGCGATGGGCGAAAACAACTGACTGCGGCGCAAGTCTTCTTCGCTGGCGGCGATATCGGCGCGGGTCATTGCCAATTCAGCGCCAAGGGCCTGGGCCTCGGCGTCAGCCTGTGCGGCGGCGGTTTGCAGACGATCAACCTCGGCGCGGGCCACCGCTTTTTCTTTGATGAGGCTTTGACCGCGTTTTAGTTCAGCTTGCGCCAAACTGGCGGCGGCGGTCGCAGCATTTATACGGGCCTCGATCACCGGAATGCTCGACTGTAGCGCCTGCAATTGCGCCACCTTCAAACGGTATTCGCTGAAGACCGCGACGCGGTCACCGGCATTGATGCGCTGACCTTCGCTGATATCGAGTGTCTCGATCCGTGCCCCTTCGGGCCCGGCGTCATGCGAGAGATTGATGACCCGACTTTTGGGTTCGATGCGGCCCAGCGCGCCTACCCCTGCAAGAGGCGCTTCGCGCACAGGCAAAGGCGCCTCATCCGCCAGCGCGAAAGGCGCCAAGCCCGTCATAAAGGCAACGATTAATCCAGCGGCAAGGATGCGCGCAGTGTATTTCATTTTATATAAACCTGTTGAACAGCGCCGATACTAGCCGTTTGAGCCGGGCTTGAGCTAGTCCTTTTCAATTGTTTGTCTATACCTGTGCTTGGTCTTTCACCGCTATCTTATAAATGCTATATCTTGGCTCTCTTTTGGACGGCTGATATTTTTCAGAATAGCCGGCCACGCTGCACCCCGTCGCGGTGCTGGGATATTGAAACATGACAAAAGCAGTCATTCTGGCCGGCGGCCTGGGCACGCGCCTGTCCGAAGAAACCGTGACCAAGCCCAAACCGATGGTTGAAATCGGTGGGCGCCCCATTTTGTGGCACATCCTGAAATTCTATCGGGCTCAGGGCATCAAAGAATTCATCATCTGCGCCGGTTATAAACAGGAATACATCAAACAGTTCTTTGCCAATTATGTGCGCAATGGCAGTGATGCGACCTTTGATCTCGCCACCGGCGAAGTCATTACCCATACCCGCGAAGACTGTGACTGGAAAGTCAGTGTTATTGATACGGGCGAGGTCACCAATACCGGCGGCCGCCTGAAGCGCATCAAAGAATATGTCGGCAACGAACCATTCTGCATGACCTATGGCGATGGCTTGAGTAACGTTGATGTGAAAGCCGAACTGGCAGCCCATCAAAAATCCAATTGCCTTGTCACGCTCGCGGCTGTCCTGCCGCCAGCGCGTTTCGGCGAAGTCGATATTGTCGATGGCAAGGTGGTGCGCTTCATGGAAAAGCTGGCGCGCCCTGACAGCCGTATCAATGGCGGCTTCATGGTCATTAACCCCAAAGCGCTCGACTACATCGAAGGCGACGCCACCGCCTGGGAACTTGAGCCGATGCGAAAACTGGCAGCCGAGGGACAGATCGCCGCCTTCGCGCATGATGGGTTCTGGCAGTGCATGGACAACATCCGCGAGAAACAATACCTC
The DNA here is from genome assembly GCA_027483355.1 of Alphaproteobacteria bacterium. Lineage (GTDB taxonomy): Bacteria > Pseudomonadota > Alphaproteobacteria > Micavibrionales > UBA2020 > JAEXMB01. Next base: position 6,471 of record JAIXUW010000065.1, on the reverse strand, counting down.
GAAGACCTCTGGGCCAGCGGCAAGGCGCCCTGGAAGATTTGGTAAGCACCATGGGCATCACACCGTCTTTTTGGCAGGGTAAAAAAGTTTTCGTGACCGGCCACACTGGCTTCAAAGGTTCGTGGCTGGCGGAAATTCTGCTGATGCTGGGTGCGGAAGTGACTGGCTATGCCCTCGCCCCCCCAACCAACCCTAGCCATTTCGAGGTACTGGGCCTTGCCACGCGCCTGGCGAAACATCACGAAGCGGATGTGCGTGATCGTGCGACCTTGAATGCCGCAGTCGCGGCCGCACAACCCGATATCGTTTTTCATCTGGCAGCGCAACCTTTGGTGCGCCGTTCTTATGCCGAACCAATCGAGACGTTCGAGACCAATATCATGGGGACAGTCGGCATTCTGGATGCCGTACGCCTGCACGCACCCGGCTGCCGCGCCTTCGTTTCGATCACCAGCGATAAATGTTACCTGAATGAAGACCATGGCCGTCCCTTTGCCGAAAACGATCGTCTGGGCGGACAAGACCCCTATAGCGCCAGCAAGGCCGGGGCTGAAGTCGCCATCGAAGCCTATGAATACAGTTATTTTCAACATACCCAAACGGCCGTCGCCTCGGTGCGGGCCGGTAATGTTATTGGTGGTGGCGATTGGGCGGCTGATCGGTTGATCCCCGATGTGGCGCGGGCGGCACAGGATAAAAAACCCGTCGTCATCCGCAGCCCTAAGGCCACGCGCCCCTGGCAACACGTGCTGGAACCGCTCCGCGGGTATATGATGATGGCGGAAAAGTTATGGGCCGAAGGTCGCGCCTTTCGCGGCGGCTGGAACTTTGGCCCCTACGTGGCCGATGCCCAGCCAGTCAGCGTTGTCTTGACCGAGCTGCAACGCACCCTACCCTTCGAACTACAAATCGACACGGCACCACAGCCACACGAGGCACTGCTTCTTTCTCTCGATATCCACAAAGCTGAGCAGCGGCTGGGTTGGCGGCCACAATTGCGGTTGGCCGGGGCATTAGACCTAACGGGTAGCTGGTATCAGGCGTGGAACGAAGGAGCTGACCTGCACGCGCTTACCCAGAAACAAATCAGGGATTATTTCGGCCTGTCATGAAACTGACACCCACCCCTATCGCTGGCCTGATGATCGCCGAGACGCCGGCACATGCCGATAATCGCGGTTTCTTTCGTCGTGCTTTTTGCGCGCCCTCGCTAAAAGATCAGGGCATCGATTTTAATGCGGTGCAAGCCAATATGTCCTATAGTGCCAAGCGCGGTACGCTGCGCGGTTTGCATTATCAAACGGGTGACGCGCCCGAGGGCAAAGTGTTTCGCTGCATCCGCGGTGCTGTGTACGACATGACTGTCGATATGCGCCAGGGTTCTGCCACCTTTTTACAATCGTTCGGCATTGAGCTGAGCGCGGAAAATGCCAAAGCGCTGATTATCCCGCCGGGCCTGGCACATGGCTTTCTGACACTTGCCGATGACGCCGAGGTTTTGTATCTCACGAGCCATGCCTATGCCCCGGCGCATGAAAGAGCGCTGCGCTTTGACGACCCGCGCGTGGGGATGCAATGGCCCTTCGCGCCGGTGGTTATTTCCGAGCGCGACCAGGCCATTCCTGACCTGCCCGCCGATTTCACCGGAGTACGCATCGCATGAGTATTCAGATCGACCCCACCGCGCGCGTGTCGTTACTGGCCGATCTGGAGCCCAGCGTGCGCGGCACGGTTTATCGTATCGGCCCCGGCAGCGTGATCGACAGCTTCGTTAAATTTAAACCGGCCGGCGGCAGCGGCGATATTACGATTGGCGAGCGTTGCACCATCAATTCAGGCTGTGTTCTCTACACCGGCAATGGTATTACCATGGGCAATGATGTGGCGGTCGCCGCCAATTGCGTTTTCGCCCCCGTCAACCATGCCTATGCCGAAAAAGGCCGCCGCATTATCGAACAGCGCTTTTTACCCAGCAAGGGCGGCATCATCATCGAGGATGATGTGTGGATTGGCGCTGGCTGCGTCATTCTGGATGGCGCCGTCTTGCGCCAGGGCTGCGTGATTGGCGCCATGTCGCTCGTACGCGGTGAAATTCCGGCCTATACCGTCTGGGGCGGCATGCCGATGCGTCAGATTGGCGAGCGGACATGAGCCGCTTTACCGTCTTTGGCGCCAGCGGTTTCATTGGTCGCCATCTGACCGCGCATTTGCGTGAGAATGGACACGACGTGGTGACGCCTGCCCGTGGCGGCGCTCTCAGCGATGAAAACCTTGGTCATGTTATTTATGCCATTGGCCTCACGGGCGATTATCGCCAGCGCCCCTATGACGTGATCGAAGCGCACGTCGGTTTAGTAGCCGCTATTTTGCAGCCGGTGCGCTTTGAGAGTTTGCTTTATCTATCCAGTACGCGGGTCTATCGTGGCTTAAGCGCTGACGTTGTGGCCAACGAAGAGACGCCGCTGCCGCTCAACCCGTCGCTTGATGGCGTTTACGATTACAGCAAGCTGCTAGGTGAATCGCTGTGCCTAGCTCACAGCAATCCCGCCGTACGTGTGGCCCGTCTCTCCAATGTTTATGGCGCGGGTATGAGTACCGCGCTGTTTCTGGGCTCAGTGCTGCAATCGCTGAAGACAGAGGGCCGCGTGACCATTCAGGACCATGCAGACTCCGCCAAGGATTATATCTCTATTGATGACGCCGTGGCAGCGCTGATTCACGTCGCGCAACATGGCCGCTATCGCCTGTATAATGTTGCCAGTGGCCAACGCACCACCAACCAAGCACTGGCCCAGGCGATCAAAGCCGCGAGCTTAAGCGCCGATTTTTCGGGCGCCACCCCTACACCCCGCATCTTTCCCATGATTGACACCACCCGTCTGCAAAGCGAATGCGCCGGCATGCCGCGTTGCGTCACCGACGATATCGCCCAACTTATTCATCGCCAGTAAAGGACCACACCCATGAGCCAAGACCCCATTGCCGCTTTTCGCCAGGAACGCACCGAACGCATCGCCGCCTATCCTGCTGCCAATGACTGGCGCAAAATATCGCAGGATTGGATTTTGCAGGCCTTTGAACACAAGCACATGTATAACTTTGAAATCATGGGCCGACCGATCATCCAGACACCAATGGAAATTGTCGCCGTGCAGGAGATGATCTGGAACGTCAAACCAGACCTGGTGATTGAAACTGGCATCGCACACGGCGGCTCGCTGATTTTGTCGGCGGCGTGCCTGGCGATGGTTGATTACGCTGAAGCCTTTGAGCAGGGCACCGTTCTTGACCCCAAAAAACCCAAGCGCCGCGTGCTGGGTATCGATATCGACATCCGCGAACATAACCGTTTGGCCATCGAAGCCCATGCCATGGCGCCGCGTATTGATATGATCTTGGGATCGTCGGTATCCCAGGAAACCTTCGCCAAGGTCAAGGCCCATGCCGAGGGCGCTCAAAAGATCATGGTATTCCTGGACAGTAACCACACCCATGATCATGTACTGGCCGAGTTAGAACTTTATGCGCCGCTGACCAGTAAGGGCAGCTATTGCGTTGTCTTTGATACAATTGTCGAAGATCTACCCAAGGATACTTTTAAGGATCGCCCGTGGAACCCCGGCAATAACCCCAAAACCGCTGTGCGGGCTTATTTAGAAGCGCTCAAAGGCGAAGGCCGCACAGCGCATGATGGCAATCCCTTGCAGATGGAGATCGACCACGAAATGAATGACAAGCTGTTGATCACCGCCGCCCCCGATGGCTATCTCAAGCGCATTTAATACACCATGCAAGATACCTGCGCCCAGCTAACTGTTATCATCCCGCTTTATAACGATGCCACCTACATCCGGGAAACCGTGTTGTCGTGTATCGGTGAAGCGGGGCTGGTGGCCATCTATGATAACGCCTCGACCGACGGCAGCAGCGAGATTTGCGCGGAACTCGCACGCCAATACGATAATGTGCGCCATATTCGCCATCCCTCTAATATTGGCGCCTTCGAGAATATGCAGAAGGCCTTGCAGGAATGCGATACACCCTATTTCTGCTTTGTCGGCTCACATGATTTACTGACACCGGGCTACACGGCGGCGATGCTAGGGACACTGACGGTAGACCCCACGCTGCAACTGGCGCAGGGCACTATTCAGCACATCGACGAACAGGGGCGTTTACTGCCCGACCCCACCAAACCCACCTGGATTAACGAGAGCCGCCGCCTGCCCACCCTCACCCGCGTCGGCGTCTTCGTCAAGAAACTGCGCGATTGCTTTTTATATTATGGCGTCTGGCGGACAGAGGCGGCACGCGCCGTCTGGACGCCGCAACCGGTGCTGGGCTTTGATCGCTTTATTATTATTCGGGCAGCCGCCCGGGGGCCCATTGCCTGGGTGCCCAACGCCCTGTTCCTTGCCCGTGATTTCCCGGCGACACGTAACGGCAAGGAAGACCGCGAACGCCGCTCGCATATCTTGACGCATAGCAGTGTTGCCAAAAGCAATTTCACCCGCAACCATGAAATTGCCAAAACAGTGTTGTCACTGGCCACCAATGACGCTGAACTCACCGAAGCCTTCGCGATCCTGGAGACACTCAACCGTCGCCTGCATAATCGGAAGTATTATCAACGGCGGCGTCTCGTCATGATAATCGGGGGTGTTTTGACACTCATCTTGATGGCGACACTGGCTTGGCTATGACACAACCAAAGCGCATTTTGGTCATCAAGCTCAGCGCCTTTGGTGATTTTATTATATCACTGGGCCTGTTCGAGCGTATTCGCGCGGCTCATCCCCACGCGCATATCACCTTGATGACCACGCATCCGTTCAAAGATCTGGGTGAACAAACTGGCTATTTTGACGAGGTGCGCACGATTGCCCGCTGGCGTGCCACCACCCTTGGACCTTGGCTGCGCTATATCAAAACCGTCTGGCGGCAGCCCTATCAACTGGTCTATGACCTGCAGATGAATGACCGCACCCGTGTTTTGCGCCTGTTATCGCCAGCGGTCATGCGACAACATTGGGCCGATTTTGCGCGTAAAATTAACGGCGCCGTGGATATCGCTGTCTTCGCAGGGACGCCCCCTACACAGATTGATTGGTTGGTGAACACCGGTCGATCTTTTTCCGTTCCGGCACCTTATGTTTTGCTGGTGCCCGGCAGCGCCCCGCAGCATCCTGCCAAAAGGTGGCCCGCCACGCACTATGCGCAACTTGCCAAGCTGCTGCTGGCCCAAGGTGTGACACCTGTCCTGCTGGGGACGGCGGCCGAAGCCGATATCACCACCACCATCGCGCAGCAAGCGCCGGGCTGTGTTAATCTGACCGGGCAGACCAGCTTTGCCGATATCGCGCGCCTGGCCCAGAACGCAGAGGCAGCTGTGGGCAACGATACCGGCCCCATGCATCTGATCTCATGCGCGGGTTGTCCTGTGGTGTCGCTGTTCTCTCACGCTTCTGACCCGGCGCAATCGGCTCCACGCGGCAAAGTCGTGCGGGTATTACGCAGCCATAATTTGACGGATGTGGCCATCACCGCCGTTTATGCGGAAACACAAAAACTTTTAGGCTAATCGTGTAGCGGCGCTAGTTTTGGCTCACCTGGCAGCGGTATAATCGCATCATCGTCCCCCGCCACCGGCGCAAAACGATTGTTTTTCCAATCGTCGGCTGCTTGTTTGATGCGCTCGCGGCTGCTGGCGACGAAATTCCACCAGATATAACGCGGCCCGTCCATAACGGCGCCACCCAGCAGCATCAGACGTACCGGTGTCAGCGCGCGCAGGGCCGTGGGTGCCCCCGGCTTCACTACCAGCATCTGATGTGGCACATAACGGGTGCCGCTGATGTCGATCTCGCCCTCCAGTACATAGATGGCGCGTTCTTCGACGGTATCGGGTAAGGGTAGCTGCGCCCCCGCCTCCAGCGCCACATCGGCATAAAGCGTGTCCCACTCCGTTAGCACGGGGGAGGTCAGGCCGTAATGTCCCGCGCCTAAAATCAAACGCAGGTTTATCCCCTCGGCCTGCAGACGGGGCAGATCACCTGCCGCGTGATGGGCGAAAGCGGGTGCCGTTTCTTCGCGCGATTTCGGTTGTGCCACCCAGCTTTGAATACCGGCCAACGTGTGCGGCTCTGCCCGCATCGCCTTGCCGGTGCGCTCCGAATGGGCAATGCCCGTCCCCGCCGACATCAAATTGACATCGCCCGGGCGAATGGTCTGGCTGGTGCCCAACGAGTCGCGATGATCAAGCATCCCCGCGGTCAGATATGTCACCGTCGACAAACCGATGTGCGGGTGCGGGCGCACATCAACGCCTTGGCCGGTCAGGAATTCACCTGGCCCCATTTCGTCCCAGAAAATAAACGGGCCCACCATACGGCGGTCGCGAAACGGCAGGGCGCGGCGCACATCAAGGCCACCGATATCACTGCTACGTGGCAAGATGACCAGATCGATCTT
>JAIXUW010000313.1 GCA_027483355.1 Alphaproteobacteria bacterium | reverse complement strand
CCCAGAAGCGCCACGATTTCACCGCGATTGACCGCCATATCGACGCCACGCAAAATGTTCAGGCGATGGCCACCCTGCTCGAACTGGCGGGTAATGGCATTGAGTTGTAAAACAGCACTACTCACGGCGCAAAGCCTCCACAGGGTCAAGGCGGGCAGCACGCCAGGCCGGATAAATGGTTGCGGCAAAGGATAGGGCCAAGGCCATGCCCACGATCAAAGCCACTTCGCTGAATTCCATTTTTGCAGGTAGCTTGGACAAGAAATAAATCTCATCAGAGAACAATTCGCGACCCGTCAAACCTTCGAGAAACTGGCGAATGCTTTCAATATTGGCCGCAAAGGATACCCCCAGCACCGCCCCTGCCAGCGTACCCCCAATGCCAATGGCAGTACCCGTATACATGAAGATGCGAATGATCATGCCACGCGTGGCACCCATGGTGCGCAGAATGGCGATATCACGCCCTTTATCTTTGACCAGCATGATCAGGCTGGAAATGATATTAAACGCCGCTACCACGATGATCAGGGTCAAAATCAGGAACATGACGTTGCGCTCAACCTGTAACGCGTTATAAAAGCTGGCATTGTTATCCTGCCAGTCGGCGACGCCATAAAGATCGCCGATCTCGGACTTGATGGCTGACTTCACCGGTCCTACGGTATGGGGGTTATCGACACGCACCTCGATGGCGCTGACCCCCTCGCCCATATCAAAAAACAACTGCGCCATCGACAGCTCCATAAACACAAAGCCGCTGTTGTATTCGAACATACCCACATCAAAAACGGCGCCGATCGTAAAGCTGCGCGAACGCGGAATGGTGCCGAACGGGGTCGCTTTACCTTTCGGGGCAATCAGAACAATTTTATCACCCGGCGCTAAATTGAAACGCTCGGCCATCGTCGCGCCTATTGCGATGCGGTCCTCGCCGAAATAATCCTCTTGCGGTAGATGGGTTTCAATCGAGGTGGAAAGAATTGGCTTGGCGCGGAAATCATCTCGCGTCAAGGCGCGTACCATTACACCGGTGGCGTTGCCCTGGGCATTCAGCAAAGCCTGACCTTCAATACTGGGGGCGGCACTGATCACGCCCGGCATCTTGCGCAAGGTGTCCGCGAGTGGCGCATAGGGGTAGAGATTGCTGCCGCGTTCGTAGACATTAATATGGCCGTTGAGTCCAATGATACGGCCAATCAATTCTTCACGAAAGCCGTTCATGACGGACATGACGATGATGAGTGTGGCAACGCCCAGCATAATCCCCAGAAAGGAAAAACCCGCAATCACCGAAATAAAACCCTCGCGCCGTCTTGAGCGCAAGTACCGTCCCGCCACCATTTTTTCGAATACAAAAGACATGATGATCAATACGATTTGGCGATGATCACCTGATCGGGTGCATCGAAGGGCAAGCAGCGGGTGGAGAGTGAGAATTCTTTGGCTATATTCTCATATTCAGCCGAACCTTTGATCAAAGCATAGTCAATCTTGACCCCGCCCATTGTGCCGGCGGCAAAGAAGGCACGCAAATCCGCCAGACTATTGATACGGTGAATTTGCGCATCCATACGGGCGCGTGCACCGGCCAGCATATCGGTATGCATTTGCTCAAGAGATGCCTTGACCATATCGGGTGCGGCGGCAATATCGGCCACTTGTTTACCATCGCGCCCCAGATCGCGGCGGGTGAAAGAGACTTTACCCTCGGCCAATTCGCGGGCCCCGATTTCCAAACGCACGGGCACACCCTTTTTAATAGCCGCCCACATTTTATCGGAACTGCGTGCCTCGGTCTTATCAATCTGCGCGGTGATACCAGCCGACTTGAGGGCTGCACGCATTTCATCGCAGGCCTTCATAATCGCAGGCGTATCGGCATCGTCCTTGATAAACGGCAGGATAGCGACTTGATAGGGCGCCATGCGCGGCGGCATAATCATACCGTCATCATCGCCATGCATCATGATCAACCCACCGATGGTGCGCGTGGACATACCCCAGGATGTTGTCCAGGCAAGCTTTTGCGTGCCGTCTTTATCGAGGAATTTAATATCGGCCGATTTGGCAAAGGTCTGGCCAAGATTATGCGAGGTACAAGCCTGTAGAGCCTTACCATCCTGCATGAAAGCTTCAACCGTATAGGTTTCAATAGCCCCCGGAAAACGCTCGTCCGGCGTCTTAACGCCGACGATACCGGGAATAGCCATGTAGTCTTCGAGGAAGGTGCGATAAACTTCCAACATTCGCCGTGCATCGGCATCGGCCTCATCAGCGGTGGCAAAGGCGTTATGCCCCTCTTGCCAGAGAAATTCAGCCGTGCGCAGAAAAATACGTGGCCGCATTTCCCAGCGCATAACGTTACACCACTGATTAAGCTTGAGCGGTAAATCACGGTAGGATTGCACCCAGTTGTGCATACTCTCGCCGATAATGGTCTCGGACGTAGGGCGGATGATCATCGGCTCTGTCAGTTGACTATCTTTATCTGGACCCAATTCGCCCTTGTCATTGACACTGAGACGATGGTGGGTGACGACCGCGCATTCCTTGGCAAAACCGTCGATATGCTTGGCCTCTTTGGCGATATAGCTGAGCGGGATCAGCAACGGAAAGTAGGCATTCTGCACGTCTTCATCTTTGATCATCTGACCCAGATGCTTTTGCACGTTTTCCCAAATGGCAAAGCCATAAGGCTTGATAATATAACAGCCGCGCACGGCCGAATTTTCTGCCATATCGGTGGCTTTAATGACTTGTTGATACCACTCTGGGAAATTCTCCGCCCGCGTGGGCGTAATCGCGGTCTTGGCATTTTTTACGGTTTTGGCGGCATCGGCCATGGTTCACCTTAACGTGTGTAAATAAGAAACACCGGATTATAGGCTGTTTCGAGCCTATAAAGAAAGTGGGCTTTAAGCATTGATTTTTAGAGATTATTTCTATTCACAGAGGGCGCGCAAGGCCGCCTCGGCCTGGGTCTCTAAAGGCGCGCCATCGCGCAGCACACGGCCATCTGGCAAAATGCTGATGGTACCTAAAGCCAGATAGCCTTCCGGCCGCGGCGTCGCGGGCAGATCAAGATACTGCGCCACATCTGCGGTCAATTGGAATTCAATTACCTCAGGTACGGGCAAGGCAGCGCCGCCGATATCGGCCTCCACCACCGGCTTGCCAGTCACATCAACGCCGGGCTTATAATCAGCGCTGCCATCCTGGTCTGGCTGATAAACCGATAACTGACGACAGGCATCATCTGATAGCATCCGTTCAGCGTCCTCGGGCTGGCCGTTGCCTTGTGCGCCGGCATAGGAACCAAGCGCCAGTAAAAAAACGGCGCCCATAACGAAGACGATTGATTTGGGTGAAAGTTTTTTCATTACTCGAATCCTTTTGTAAACCACTCGGTCCAGCGGATAACACCCACTTCAACCAATATCCACATGACTGCCAAAATAGCCGCCGAAACAACAGTGGTAATTTTTAGTTTTTGCTTAAGATTAGCGATCTTCGGCGCACCCGCGTCATAGCCTTTACCAACCTCCTCGTGGCGTTCAACGCCAAGCGGTAGGATGGTGAAAATGACCACCCACCAGATCAACAGGTAAATAAACAGCGCGGTTAAAGGTGACATTTCTATATCCTGATCAGATG
>JAIXUW010000352.1 GCA_027483355.1 Alphaproteobacteria bacterium | reverse complement strand
TCCACACCGCAGGAGAGACAGCGCCAAAACAGCCGGCCATCTGGCTGGAGCTTCATGGTATAGGCATTCTCACACACCTGGCACATACGAACCTTGCTCATCTCTACCCTGTCCTACTACTACCCTTTAAAGCGGTGCTCCTACTGCCACAATTTTACGCAGGCGCGGGGGCGGGCGTGGGGGCCGCAGCTGCCGCAGCCGCCGCAGCCGCCGCAGCTGCAACATCCTTCCACCGCGTCATGCCGGCCATAGTATATGCCACGCTCGGATACGTAACTTCATCTCGCGCAGCATGTGTATCGACAATCTCCCGCAGCTTCTGAAATAGCTCGTCACCCCGCTCCGCAAGCACATCCGCGAACTCCTTCCACAGCGGGGGACAGTGTCCCCACTTCCACCGAATTAAATCCCCCATACAGTATTCTGCCAGACGCGCCCGCACGAACTCCGCGTAATTATCTGCTAATGCGTCCCCCAACTTGTATTTCTCATAGCCAGGCTCATTCACAATTGGATTTGCCTCCAGCAGGCTCTGAATACTTGAAAGGACAGTGCTTATGGTCATCACGGCTGACCACTTTGGTCCTGTCCAGGTACCGAGAATGGACAGGCAAACCTTTCCCTGTATATACAGATTCGGATGAAATCGTGTCACGCCGTCGGAGCTGAGTATCTTCACAGCCGGAGAGCTGTGCGGATAATCTGTAGGAAACTGAACCTCAAAGACCAGCGGACAATATGCATACGGCGTGCCTTCGGGTCCAATGATCATTGCGCGGCCATAGCGCATATTCGCCTCATCAAACCAATAATAAATTCCACTTTTCCGCATCTCCTCTGATTGCACCGTAGCCAGCTCCCGCGCAAGCCGCTTCGAAGGTGGTGCCCCTGCCGACATCTTTATAGGGAAGTGGGGGGTAGCCTCTTAGGCTGGGGGAGCCGTCGCCGGCGGCGGCGGGCAAAAATTGCCCCGGGAAACCTCCACACCAAGTAGCACAGCAGGCCGCCATGACGTCTTACGCGTCACACGAGCTATCTAAGTTCTTGGACCGGCGGATTGCCCACCAGGGGGCAACAGCCTCCATGACCGGTATGGGCACTCATAAGGGAAAGTGGTTTGTGGGAGACGAAGACTACGGGACCTTTCTGGACCTTATGGAGGACTATCTGTTCAAGCGGCGCGGCAAGGCAATGGGATTTGTGGAGCAGCCTCGAAAGGGTGAGCCCAAGCCGTTGCTTGTGGACCTCGACTTTCGCTACTCTGCGGAGTCCAACCTGGTGCGCACTTTCACACTTGAGCAGATCAGGAGCTTCTGCCAACTCCTGGTGGATGGCCTGGCAACCTTCTTCGGCGTGGAAGAGTTCCAGGAGCTGCGATTCTTCGTGACACTGCGACCGGCCCCATATGCGTCAGCGGGAGCTCGAAAGGATGGTGTGCACATCATGTGCCCCGACATTGCCCTTACGGAGGAGAAGCAGCGTGTGCTGCGCAACTGGATGCTGGCACAGGGGGCAATTGAGCGCTGCTTCGCCGAGACTGATTACACGAACCAGCCGCCGGATATTTACGATGAGTCCATGGTGCGGAAGCAGGGTTGGATGTTCTACGGCGATTCAAAGCCCAATCTGGCGCCGTATCTACTCGCCACGGTCTTTACGTATGAGCCTGAGGCCGACGAGTGGTCGGAGGAGGCCGTGGAGACCTATGACAGCCGCCAACTGCTCGAGCTGCTGAGTGTCCGCTACAACGTGGTGCCAGATAACACGAGCGTTCGCGAGGAGTCGTTGGCGCTCTACGAGTCCATGCGCCAACAGCAGGGGAGCGGCGGGGGCGGCGGCGCACCGGCAGCCGCCGCGGCCACTCTCAGCAAGGATGTCAGCGGCGCAGAGGCAGGCGCAGCGGCGACAGAAGACCCTGCTACTGGCGCTGGTGCCATGGGTCACGCCAGTATTGTGGAGGTCCTTGGCGCAATCTTCCCCGTGGAGTATTCGGATGAGGACAAGCGGATGATTCGCGGATTCGTGATGGACTGCCTGAAGCCCGAGTGGTATGAGAGCTATGACAAGTGGATGCGGGTTGGCTGGTGTCTACACAACATCGGTGCGACAGAGGAGAATTTCCAGCTGTGGATGGATTTCAGCGCGAAGTCGTCCAAGGCGAGCGGCAACAACACCGCGCAGCTGCGACGCGACTGGTTCCACGGCTGGCGCAAGGAGGGTGACGGTCCCCGTCTGACAGAGCGCTCCCTGCGCAAGTGGGCAAAGGATGATAATCCCGAGAAATACGCGGAAATCATCAACCACAACATCGAGGAGTATATCCGCCAGAAGGTTGACGCCACGCATCACCACATCGCGAAGCTGATGAAGAAGATGTATGGCCCGAACTACATTGCCTCTGTAGGGAATCGCACAACGGACTGGTTCCGCTATGACGAGATCGTCAACATGTGGAAGAAGCTGAACCAGGGGATTGAGCTGCGCCAGAAGATTCCACATGAGCTGGCGGAGCGTGTGATTGCTGCGCGGGCGCGTCTGCTTGCGGATATGGCCCTCCGACCCGGCGAGACGAATGAGCAGTATAACGGCCGCAAGGCGTGGCTGGACGAGAAGCTGAAGGCGCTGATGAAGGTGGAGTCGAGTCTATACAACAGCGGGTTCGGCGACAGTGTCATGAAGATGGCCGTGAACCAGTTCTACGAGGAGGACTTCCAGAACAAGCTGAATGTGAACCCCTATCTCTTCGGCTGTAGCAACGGCGTGCTGGACCTTCGTGTCCCTGGCGCAGATGGGCGCGACCATGTGGTGTTCCGTCAGGGCCGGCCCGAGGACTACGTGAGCTTCCTGGCCGGCCAGAACATGCCCGAGATGGGTGCGATTCCCTACACACCATATGACCCAGCCGACCCACGCCAGGTGGAGATTGCGGCGTTCTTCCAGAAGATCTTCCCCGACCCGGAGCTACGAACCTATGTCATCCGCCTGCTCGCGTCCTGTCTGGAGGGCACGAACAAGGAGCAGTCGTTCTACATTGCGACCGGTGTGGGCGGTAACGGCAAGTCGAAGCTGGTGGAGCTGATGAAATACACCTTCGGAGATTACCAGACCTCACTTCAAAGCACGGTGCTGACGCGTAAACGCCCCGAGTCCGGCGCAGCGAATCCGGATATGATTGCCGCGAAGGGCCGTCGGTTCATCTATCTGCAGGAGCCGGATGACCGTGAGCCACTCAACACATCGCGAATGAAGCAGCTGAGTGGTGAGGACATTGTGGAGGCCCGTGGCCTCTACCAGGACCAGGACAAGTTCGTGATTATGGGCAAGCTCTTCATGATGTGTAACAAGCTGCCGCCTGTGACTACCATGGACCGCGGCACCTGGCGCCGTATCAAGGTCATTGAGTTCGTCAGCAAGTTCGTGGAGCCGGACCACCCTGAGCTGCTGTCGGGGCGGCCGAATGTCTATCTGATGGACACCACGCTGGACAAGAAGCTGCGCGAGTGGCGCGAGCCGTTCCTCGCATTCCTCGTCCACATCTACGAGACGGAGTATATCCCGCTGGGTCTCAAGACGGTGCCGGCGTGCGTGATGCGCGCCAGTAACAAGTATAAGGAGACTCATGACATCTATGCGCGGTTTCGTGCGGAGCGCATCCGCGTGCCCGTTACAAAGGAGGAGAAG
>JAIXUW010000280.1 GCA_027483355.1 Alphaproteobacteria bacterium | reverse complement strand
GCTATGCGTGGCGCTATTCAATTGGGTCAGCAGCATGAGCAAACATTTATCTTTATCGCCGATTACCACGCTCTCAATGCCGTGCATGACGCAGCGGCGCTGCGCCGTGACACCTACGAGGTGGCGGCTTGCTTTCTGGCGCTGGGTCTTGATCCGGCGCGTACCACCTTTTATCGCCAAAGCGATGTGCCGCAGATCTTTGAACTGACCCAATTGCTGGCAGCGGTGACGCCCAAGGGCTTGATGGACCGCGGCCATGCCTATAAGGCCAGCGTCGATAAAAACCGCGAAGCCGGCCGCGACGTCGATGCCGACGTCAACATGGGGCTTTATACCTATCCTATCCTGATGGCGGCCGATATCGTTGCCATGCAGGCGACACTGGTGCCCGTGGGCCAGGACCAGGTGCAGCACATCGAATTCGCCCGCGATATGGTGGGTTATTTCAACAATACATTTAAAAAACCGGTCTTCACCCTACCCCAGGTGCAGTTGGAAAAGGGCGGCGCCTATCTGCCCGGCATCGACGGCCGTAAGATGAGCAAGAGCTATAACAACCATATTCCCGTTTTCATGGACTCAAACGCCCGGCGCAAACTGGTGATGAAAATCGTCACCGACAGCAAGCGCCCCGAAGAGCCGAAAGAACCGGAAGGCAATAGCATTTTTCAGCTCTACAGCCAGTTCGCCACCCCGGCCGAAGTGGCGGCGATGCACGCGTCGTTTGTAGCGGGTGGCATCGGTTATGGTGGTGCCAAGCAGGCTTTGTTTGACGTCCTCGAGCGCACCTTCGCCGAACCGAGCCGCATCTATGCCGAGCTGATGGCCGACACTGCCAAAATTGACCGGTTGCTGGCCGAGGGCGCGGAGAAGGCCCGGGCGGTGGCAACGAAAACCTTGGCTGAAGCACGCAAAGCTGCGGGTATTGGTAGCTAAAGCGCATATATTGACATAAAAAATTACCGATGCTAGGAATCAGGCTCATCTCCGTCGCCTGCACCTATGAGGTTTGCCATGTCTTTTGAAAAGACCAAACTGCTGCGTCACCCGACCGTTGAAAAAGCGTACGAGTCCGTCAAGGCCGCTGTCGGTCTTGGTCATAGCGATGTGAAAGTGGCGGTCCGCGCGGCCGAGGTCTATTCGACCAAAGCGGACAAGCCCAAAGCCGAGGTGGCTGCCGCCCTCCTTTTCGTCTGCCATGCATATCCCCAGGTGGTCGATACGCTGGGGCCGCGTGTTAAAAGTCTCACCAATTTTGCTATTCAAATGGCGGGCTATCACAGCGTTGTACAGGCCAAGAACGGCAATGTTGATCAGGCTGATATTATTCTGGCGCAACTGGTCGTGGCCGCGCAGGAGATCGAAAAAGAAATCAAAAAAAGCGCCTTTTATATGTTCGACACCATGCAAAGCCGTATCAAGCGGTTAAATCTGATGGCGGATTTTGCTGTGCGGGCGGGCGGCGACGCGGCTCTCGCGAAAGCGGCGCAAAACGCTTTAATCATGCTGGATATCGCGCAATCACAGCGCATCGACAAAGTGCGTTGCGACAGCGCTTTTGCAAAGTCCGGCCTGCCCGCGCACCCGCTGGTGGAAAAAGTCTATGAGGCCGAGCGTTATCACGATTTTAAAGTTAATCCCCACGTGGCGCCCTTATCCTTGGAAATCGAGATGGTGCGTATCCTGATGGCCGAAGTCGATCACCTTGAACCCGCGGTGATTGCCGCGACGTTGCTTAACCAGTGCTTTGGCCCGCGGGCTGAACGCATTGAGCATCTCTATGGCCCACGGGTGGCGGAACTGCACGCGGCCAGCGCCCCCCGCCTGGGTCTGCCGGCGCTCGACCCGGATTGGGTCGTCAAGGGAGCCGCCGATATCCGCGCTGCAGGTATGATCGTCGCCACCCACAGTTGGCGCGACGAATGTCAGCGCACCCCCAAGAAACAGCGTGAAGAGGTCCTCTGTGATATCGAAGCCGGGGCGCGTAAATTGCGTGCGCTGGTGACCGAAGGGCAGCTGTCGCCCCGCATGGCCCGCCGCGTGGAAACCGAAGCACTGGCGGCCGAAGCGGTTGTTCATGCCCCGGAAAACACCGCCATGCGCAAGCCCGGCACGCCAAAACCACAGCGCGGCTGGTAAAACCCCGATTTTAAACAGCTTTTGGCGGGTTTTTTTCCGCTGGACCCCCTATGCCTTTTTCAGGCATTTTGACGGGGTTCTATAGATATGGAGATTATCATGACCAGCCCCGCCAAGCCCGCCACCGATGCCCGCGATTACGGCAACACTATTTTGCTGCCGAAAACGGACTTTCCGCGCCGCGCAGGTCTCGCCGAAAAAGAGCCGAAAATTCTGGCGCGCTGGGAAGCCATGGATATCTATCGCCGTCAGCGCGAACGTGCCAAAACCGGCACGGCACCGCGCGAGAAATTTGTGCTGCACTTTGGCCCCCCCTTTGCCAACGGGCATATCCATCTGGGGCATTTACTGTCGCATACGCTGAAAGACTTTGTGGCCCGCTCGATGGAGCTGGCGGGCTACGACGCGCCCCTGGTGCCCGGCTATGACTGTCATGGTCTGCCGATTGAATGGAAGATCGAAGAAAAACACCGCACTGAAAAAAAGAATAACACCAAAGAAGCCGACCCCGTTGGTTTCCGCCGCGAATGCCGCGAGTATGCGGCGCATTGGTCGGGCGTGCAGACCGGTGAACTGCAGCGTCTGGGCATTAATGGCGATTGGAAAAATCCGTACTCGACGATGTACCCGGAATCTGAGGCAGCGATTGCGCGCGAGATTCATACCTTCCTGCGTAACGGTTCGCTCTATCGTGGTTCTAAACCTGTCATGTGGTCGCCGGTCGAGCAAACCGCCCTGGCTGAAGCCGAAGTTGAATATAAAGACATCACCAGTGATACGGTTTTTGTGAAGTTCCCATTGGTCAAAGGCCCACAAGCGCTGCTAGATGCGAAGGCTAGCGTGGTTATTTGGACAACCACGCCTTGGACGTTGCCGGCTAACCGCGCGATTGCTTATGGGGAGGATCTGGAATACTTTGCAATTAAAGTAAAAAATCCCAGCGTTAATGGATCATTGCTTTCCATAGGCGAAGTTTTGCTGGTTGAGCAAAACCGGGATCCGCATTTGCGCAATGAGGCTGGTATTCAGGACGCAGAAATAATTTGGAAAGGTAAAGGCGCTGACCTTGCCGGTGCCTATGCCACCCATTGTCTCGCTGCCAAAGACAAAGGCTATGATCTGACCGTGCCGCTGCTGCCGGGCGATTTTGTCACGACAGATGCCGGTACCGGTTTTGTCCACATCGCGCCCGGCCACGGCGAAGACGATTATCGCCTGGGATTGAAATACAACATCGAAGTGCCGCACACGGTGGGGCCGGATGGCGCTTATTTCCCCCACGTGCCTTTGTTTGCTGGTGCTGCCGTTTATACGGCCGAGGGTAAAAAAGGCCCTGCCAATAAATTTGTTATGAACGCGCTGGCCGAGGTGGGCGCGCTGGTGGCCAAAAGCCAGATTCTGCACAGCTATCCACACAGCTGGCGCTCCAAGGCGCCGGTCATCTTCCGCAACACGCCACAGTGGTTTATCTCGATGGAGAAAAACGATCTGCGCAAAAAGGCGCTGGCCGAGATCGAAAAAACCGCCTTCTTCCCGCCGCGCGGCAAAAACCGCATTGGTGCTATGGTGGAAAGCCGCGGCGACTGGTGCATCAGCCGTCAGCGCGCCTGGGGCGTGCCGATTGCCATTTTTGTCGATAAGAAAACGGGCGAGCCGTTGACGGATGACACGGTGCTCAACCGCACCATCGATATCTTCGGACAAGAAGGCTCGGATGCCTGGTATGCGCGTCCGGCCAGCGATTTCCTGGGCGATAAATATAATCCCGATGATTTCGAACAGATCGTCGATATCGTCGACGTTTGGTTTGAATCAGGCTCGACCCATGCTTTTGTCATGGAGACACGGCCGGAACTGCATTGGCCTGCCGATCTTTATCTCGAAGGCTCCGACCAGCATCGTGGCTGGTTCCAGTCGTCGCTGCTCGAAGCGGTCGGCTCGCGCGGTAAAGCGCCGTACAAAGCTATTCTGACGCATGGTTTTATCTTGGATGAAAAAGGCTACAAAATGTCCAAGTCAACCGGCAACGGCATGGCGCCAGTTGACCTGATGCAAAACTACGGCGCCGATATTCTACGCCTGTGGGTAGCAGGTTCAGACTATACCGAAGACATCAAGTTCGGTGAGAACATCCTAAAAGGCCACGTCGATGTTTATCGCCGTATCCGTAATACCTTCTGCTATCTGCTGGGTAGTTTTGACGGCTTTAGCGACGATCTGCGCGTTAAATCGGCCGAGATGTCGGCGCTGGATCGTTTTGTCCTGCATCGTCTGGCCGAACTGGATGAAACGGTGCGCAGTTGTATCGCCACCTATGACTATCAGCGCCTGATCTCGGAAGTAAACCACTTCTGCGCCCGAGACCTGTCGGCGTTTTATTTTGATATCTGCAAGGATGCGCTCTATTGCGAAGCCGTCACATCACCGAAACGCCGCGCAATCGTCAGTGTGCTGGATGAAGTGTTTAAATGCCTGGCGCATTGGCTGGCCCCCATCTTGCCGTTCACCTGTGAAGAGGCCTGGCTGTCCTATAAAGGTCTGACCTTGGATGACCGCGAGATCAGTATTCATCTGTCCACCTTGCCGGAAGTCCCCAAGGCTTGGCGTGATGACGGGCTGGCGGCGCAATGGGCCCAGATCATCGCCGCCCGTTCGGTGGTGACCGGTGCACTTGAACCCAAGCGCGCCGATAAAACCATCGGCGCCTCGCTGGAAGCGGCGCCTATTGTCTATGTGGCGGATACCGCCATGGCGAGCGTCTTGCAAAGCATCGATTTTGCGGATGTCTGCATCACCTCGGGTATTACCGTGCAAACAGGTGCAGCCCCGGCTGATGCTTTTACGCTGAATGAAGTGCCCGGTGT
>JAIXUW010000058.1 GCA_027483355.1 Alphaproteobacteria bacterium | reverse complement strand
TAAAACAAAGGCATGGCGAAAGCGGCAAATCTCTACGTCTGTCAATCCTGTGGATCCACCCATTCGAAATGGGCGGGCAAATGTGCCGATTGCGGTGGCTGGAACACCATGGTCGAAGAAGCCGCCCGCGAAACCGTACCGCGCGGCATCGGCTCGGCCAAGGGCCGCGTCATCGATTTTCAGCCTTTGTCGGGCACGTCTGAATCACCCCCACGCCGCATCAGTGGGATTGGTGAATTTGACCGCGTCACCGGCGGTGGGCTGGTGGCAGGATCAGCCCTGCTCATCGGCGGTGATCCCGGTATCGGCAAATCGACGCTGCTGCTGCAAGTCACCGCGCTTTTGTCGAAAGGCGGCAAATGCGCCTATATCTCGGGCGAAGAAGCGATTGATCAGGTGCGCCTGCGCGCCAGTCGCTTAGGTCTCGAGAAAGCCGCCGTTGATCTGGCCGCCGCCACCTCGGTGCGCGATATTCTGACGACGCTGGAGCAAAACCGCTATGACGTCGTCGTCATCGATTCCATTCAAACGATGTATCTCGACACCCTCGACTCGGCACCCGGCACCGTGGCGCAAGTACGCGCATCATCGCAAGAGCTGATCCGCGTCGCCAAAAAACGCGGCACCTGTTTACTTATCGTCGGCCACGTCACCAAAGATGGGCAGATTGCGGGCCCCCGCGTCTTGGAACACATGGTCGATACTGTCCTTTATTTCGAAGGCGATCGCGGCCACTCTTTCCGCATTTTACGCGCTGTCAAAAATCGTTTTGGCGCCACCGATGAAATTGGCGTCTTTGAAATGGCGGGGCAAGGGCTGCAGGAAGTCACCAACCCGTCGGAATTGTTTTTGGCGCAGCGCCAACAAAACGTCTCCGGCTCTGCCGTCTTTGCTGGCATGGAAGGCACACGTCCCGTGCTGGTTGAAATTCAGGCGCTCGTCGCCCCCTCGCCGCTGGGCACACCGCGCCGCGCGGTGATCGGCTGGGATTCGGGCCGTCTCTCGATGGTCTTGGCCGTGCTCGAGGCCCGCTGCGGCGTCGCCATTGGCCCCAATGATGTTTATCTCAATGTCGCCGGTGGCTTGAAAATCTCCGAACCCGCCGCCGATCTGGCAGTGGCCGCCGCCCTCGTCTCGGCCCTCTCGGGTGAACCGGTCCCCGCCGAAATGGTCATCTGCGGCGAGATTGGCTTGTCCGGCGAAGTACGGGCCGTGCCGCAAATGGAACAGCGCCTGAAAGAAGCGGGCAAACTTGGCTTTGGCCGGGCGCTCGCCCCCGCCCCTGCCAAGGCCGCCAAAGCGCAGCCCAACGGCGGCCTGAAACTCACCGAAGTCCGCCACCTGAAAGATATCCTGCCCCTGCTTACCAAAGAGGACTAATGCCTGCATGTCACCGCTGATGATTGATAGTCTTGTTTTAATTGTCATGCTGCTCTCGGCGATCTTCGCCTTTCTGCGCGGCTTCGTGCGCGAGCTTTTGACCATCGTCAACCTGGCGGCCGCTGCCTTTGCCGCTTGGACGTTTTCGGATGATATGCTGCCCGTCACCGACGGCTGGCTCAATGTCGACCGCAGCCTGCCCGCCGAAGACCTCGAAAAACTGCCGAAAATTTTTGGCGTGGTGCCGCCGGAATTGATGTCGGGCTTTCTCAGCTATGGCGTGGTCTTTTTCGGCGTCTTTATTATCCTGTCGCTGGCCGCGATGTCGATTTCCGGTGCCGTCAAGGCGCTGGGCCTGGGCCCCATCGATAAAATTCTGGGTTTCGCCTTTGGCGCCGCGCGTGGCTTTTTGATCATCTTTCTGGTCTATCTGCCCTTTGGCTATTTCATGCAGTTTGACGAGCTGCCCAAATGGGCCAAAGAGACCGTCAGCATGCCGATCATGGAAAAAGCCTATGCGGTCTTTGAAGAACACTCGGTCGAGGGGACCGAAGAACTTAAAGAAGTGGGCGATAAACTGCGCGACCGCGCCGATGCGGCCGGCGAAGAAGTCAGCGATGAAATCCGCGCCAAAGCGGATGACATTCTGAAGGATGACGAAAGAGCGGAGCCCGCCCCCTAATGGCCGCCCGCAAAAAATCCAAAGCCGGAACCAAACCACGCCGCTGGGTCTTGGTTCTTCTGGGGGTATGTATCGTTATTATCGCCGTGGTCAGCTTTACCACCCCGCAGCAACTGCCCGGCCTGATTGCAGACCGGCCCGCGGTGCGCGTCGTCTATACCTGGAAAGAGGGCGCCGCCCTGTGGCTGCATCGGCAAATCTACCCGCTGTCGGCCCTGCGCACGGATACGGTACCGCCGGTCAAAAAGGGGACAGGTTACGATGATGAGGACCGCGCCGCACTTGACGCGCTGATTGATGCCAAAACCGACGTAAAGGATTAGACCATGACCAAGGCCGCTGTCACCCACCCTGCCGATAAGCCGCTGACGGGCCGCGTTGCCCTTATTACCGGGGCATCACGCGGCCTGGGGGCTGCCATCGCGCAGGCTTATGCGGGTGCCGGGGCCCATGTCATCTTGCTGGCGCGCACGCAAGGCGCACTTGAAGAAATCGACGATGCCATCCAGGCGACAGGCGGCACCGCCACGCTCTTTCCGTTCGATCTGACCGAGACACGCAAGATCAGCGCGATTGGCCCCGCCATTGCCGAAAAATTCGGCCGGCTTGATATTCTGGTCGGCAATGCGGCGCAATTGGGCAATCTGTCACCGGTCGCCCATTCCGACCCCAAAGTTTTCGAAGAGGTTTTACGGCTTAATTTCTTTGCCAATTATCATTTACTGCGCACGCTTGATCCGCTGCTGCGCGGATCAGACGCAGGGCGCGCCATTTTCGTCACCGACTCGGCTGCCCACGTCAAATCGCCGTTTTGGGGCGCTTATGCCGCCAGCAAGGCCGCTCTCGAGAGTATGATCCTCACCTATGCAACCGAAGTGGCGCACAGCCCCTTGCGCGTCAATCTGGTCGACCCTGGTGCTTTGCAAACCAATATGCGCCAGGCCGCTTTTCCCGCCGAAGATATGACGCGCTTGCCCACCCCCGATGATGTGGCAGCCAGTTTCATCAAGCTTGCCGCCAGTGAATGCGATAAAAACGGCACCACCGAGCGTCTTAACTGTCCGCGCGAAATAGCCGCGAATATCGGCACCCAGTGAGCATCCCCAACCCGCATTTTATCGGCCGCAACAATGCCGCAAACCTGCGCCTTAAGCGTCAGGCCGTGATGGCCAGCCTTGGCGTCGGCTTTAGCCTGGTGGCGATCAAGCTTTATGCCTATAGCGTAACAGATTCCGTCAGTCTGCTGTCCTCGTTGCTGGATTCAGGCTTTGATGTGCTGGCGTCCCTGGTGGCTTTGGCCGGTGTCATCCATGCGGCGACGCCCGCCGATGCCGACCACCGCTATGGGCACGGCAAGGCAGAAGCCCTCGCCACTTTTTTGCAGGCGATTTTTATTTTTCTGTCCTCGCTTTTTTTATGGTTTGAAGCGCTGCAGCGGCTGCGAAATCCTACCCCGATCGAGGCGCCGATGATTGGCATCGCCGTCACCGTCATTGCCATTGTGCTGACTCTGGGGCTGGTGGCCTTCCAAAAGCAGGTCATCGCCCGCACTCAATCGATGACGATCACCGCCGATAGCCTGCATTATCGTGGCGATTTATTGATGAATATCGGCGTGATCACCGCCCTTATCCTCAGCGCTTATGCGGGGTTGGGACTTGCGGACAGTGCTTTTGCGGCGGGGGTTGGTTTTTATCTGCTGTTCGGCGCTTATAAAATTGGCCGCCACGCTATCGATGTACTGATGGACCGCGAACTGGATAACACCGCCCGCGCCAATATCCTTACCATCGTCCATAGCCACCCTGCGGCCGTCGCCGTGCATGATCTGCGCAGCCGCGCAGCGGGCGACCGTATCTTTATTGAATTCCACCTGGAATTAGATGGCGCGCTGACACTGGAGTCGGCCCATACGGTCACCGAAGAGATCGAGCGTCTCTTATTTGCCGCTTATCCCGCCTCCGAAGTTATCATCCATGCCGAACCCGCTGGCCTTGATGATCACCGCCGCGACGATCAACTGCGCGATTAATCGACGTAAGGGTTTTTTGATTTCTTCAAAACCAGCCGAATGGGCGTCGCCGGAATATCAAAATCGCGGCGCATACCATTGATCATGAAACGCTGGTGCGTGTCGGGATATTCATCCGGGCGACTAACCCAAAGGGCGAACGTCGGTGGCCGCGCCTTGACTTGCGTCATATAACGCAGGCGGTTTTGTCGGCCCTGCACCAGGGGGGCTGGGTTGCGCGACTCCATCATACGCAGCCAGCGATTGAGCTTGCCGGTCGAGACACGCTTGTTCCAGAAATGATAGGTCTCGACCACCGCATCCATCAATTGATCAAGACGCGTGTTGTTCTGCGCCGATATCGTCACCATGCGAATGTCGCGCGCCTGGGCGAGATTGGTGGTCAATTCATGTTTCAGGTTATCGAGCAATTCTTCGCGGTTGGTAACCGCGTCCCATTTATTGATCGCCAGCACGAGGGCCCGGCCCTCGCGCAGGACGAGGTCGGCAATTGTCAGATCCTGCTTTTCAAACGGGCGCTCGGCATCGACCACCAGCATGACGATCTGCGCCAGGCGAATGGCGCGTAGCGTGTCATCCACCGACATCTTCTCGATGACATCGACAATACGCGTGCGGCGGCGCAGCCCCGCCGTATCGACCAGGCGGAAAAGCTTGTCTTTATAGGTCCAATCAACGTGGATGGCGTCGCGGGTAATGCCGGCTTCTGGCCCGGTCATGGCGCGCTCTTCACCAACCAGCGCGTTCAACAGGGTTGATTTACCGGCATTGGGGCGACCGACAATCGCCAGCTTGATGGGGTTGACGGTGTCTTCTTCTTCGGGTTCTTCGTCGCCAAAGCCACGCTCGTCGCCCTCGTTATAACGGGCCAGCGCCCGCGCAATCTCGGCTTCTTCGTCGCTCTCGCCGTCCAATACTTCGGGCATCGCCGCCTCGACGAAGGGACGCAGCAGCGTATAAAGATCACCCATGCCGTCGCCATGCTCGGCCGACACCGGGATAGGCTGGCCAAAACCCAGCTCATAGGATTCAAGAATACCGGATTCAGAGGCCCGGCTTTCACATTTATTGACCACCAGGCTCACCGGAATTTTCTGGCGGCGCAGCCAATCGGCAAAGTGGCGATCCATCGGCGTGATACCCGTGCGGCCATCGACCACCAAAAGCGCATAATCGGCGCGGGCCAAAGCACGCTCGGTCTGCTGACGCATCCGGCCCTGAATGCTGTCATCAAAGGTTTCTTCCAGCCCGGCTGTATCAATGACCTTGAAACGCAGATCCATCAGGGCGGCATCCGCCTCGCGCCAGTCGCGCGTGAGGCCTGGTGTATCGTGCACGAGCGCCAGCTTTTTACCGACAAAACGGTTGAAGAGCGTCGATTTGCCGACATTGGGGCGGCCGACAATAGCCAGAGTAAACGTCATTCTTTATTCCAATCAGAAGCTAGCGCCAAGCGGCGAGGTCGCCATCCTGTGTCAGCGTCAAAAGTGTGCCGTTGGCCACGGCCAGCGGAATGGTAACGGGGCCACCGGCTTTTTGCTGGCGCAGCACCTGGCCTTCTTGCGGGTCAATTTCATAGAGATCACCCAGGCTGGAGGCGATCAGCAAACGCCCACCTGCCAAGAGTGGCGAGGTCCAGACGACGGGCTGGTCGCGCTTTTCCTCGTCCTCATAACGGGGCAATTGCAAGACCCAGAAAACTTCGCCGCTGTCGCGTGAAAGTGCCACCAGCTGCTGTTCGGTCGAAATGACAAAGACGGCCGAGCCCGCGGCCCAGGGCATCTCGGCCGAGCCGATTTCACGCTGCCACAAACGCTTACCCGTAATCTGGTCAAGTGCCACCATGCGGCCCGAATAGCTAAGCGCAAAGACGACACCCTGATCAATCACCGGCAGACCGCGGATATCGGCAATGGCACCCAATGATCCAGCGCGGCGCACAGCGGAAAGGTTATCCTCCCAGACCACGCGACCGTTTTCCGGGCGCAGACCAAAAATATCGCCGGACGACAGCGGCAGAACCACCACCGTCTCATCTGCGGCCGGTGCGGCCGAACCGAGCAGGTTGGTGGTCTCGCTCACACCCGCATAGTTCCACAGGGGCACACCATCGGCCGCACTGAAAGCCATCAGACGGTTATCCAGGGTGACGATGTAGACCTGTTCGTTCATCGCCATCGGGGCCGAGCGCGCAGGTGCGGGCAATTTCGTCTTCCACAATTGCTTGCCTGTCTGCGGGTTAAGGGCGCTGAGATACTTGTAGCCCGCTGTCACATAAAGGCGGCCCGAGGCATAGGCAAGACCGCCCCCTACAGCACCGGAATCTTTCTCGCCTTTGGGCACCACGGTTTCGCGCCACTTGCGGTCGCCGTTGGCGAGATCAAAGGCCGATACTTCGCCGTTGGTATCAACGGTAAAGACCAACCCTTCGGCCGAGATGGGTGCCGACGTCAAGGGGCGGCGGCGATCGCCGCCCTGACCGATCGACGACGACCAGGCTTTGTTCAGATTTTCGCCGAGCGCCAGATGACCCATGGCGTGATTGGGATAGCCGCCAATCTGCGGCCAGAATTGGTTTTGCCACGGATCAGGCAGGCTGATCACGGCATCGGCCAGTTGCGGCGACGGCACCAGCGCCGTTTGCAATTGCAAGACCGACAGGCGGTCGCCCGGCAGCACGCGATCAACCTCGTTGTCACAGCCAGCGAGCCACAGACCCGTCATCAGCACCAGCAGCGGGGTCAGCTTGAATTTGAAACGGCGGGGCATTACGGACATGGTCATGATCTTCTTTATAAAGTGGGCAGATTACCGCTTGGGTGTGGCAGCCGCTTCCGCCTGATAGAGTTCGCGCAACGTAAAGGCGCGGGTGCGCGCCTCCTGCGGTGCCAGGGGATCGCCAGAAATTTCGGCCAGTTTTTCGGCGGCATCGGCCATACGGCCTTCGCGCGCATACAACAGCGCTTGCAATTCAAGCGCGCTAAAGCGCCAGGCGGCGCCCGCGCGGCTCAGCGCCGCCAATTCACGTTCCAGATCGTCAACGGGCGCCGTGTCCAGCCGCAAACTGGCCGCATAAAGACGGCCAAGATCACGCAAGACCGGATCAGCGCCGCGATCCGCCGCCAGTGCGTCATAAATGCCAAGGGCCGCCTCGGTCTCGCCGGCTTGGGCGTGCTCACCGGCCGCGGCCAGGCGCACCAGCGCCACATGGGCGGGGCCGTTCAAGGCCGCGGGGTCGGCGGCCAGCGTGTTGAGGGCGGCAGGATCTTCGAGGGCTTGCATCAGTTGGGCGGTCGCCGCCATATTCTTTTGCTCGACATGATGGCGCCAATAGGACACCACGGCCGTGGCCAAAATCGCCAGCACAATGGTGCCGATAATCCACAGCCGGTTCTCATCCCAGAAGGACTTCATCTGCAAGCGGCGCAGATCATCTTCAATCTCGCGATGGATGGCGGACTCGTCAGGATTGGACATAGCGCGGGCCTTTGTTTGAAAAGTCAGGAAAAACGGCGTTTTTGCCGTGGGGCAAGTGTCGTGAAAACGGCTTGCCGGGTCAAGCAAAACCCCGCTTTTAATAACCATAATATCTGGGTCTTTACCCGTCGTCGTCGCTTACAGGCGCAAGTCGCGCCGGGCCCGGGCCGCCAGGCCCGCTTGCTGTAGACGCGTGTGGGCAGCGCCAAAATCAGCCGCGGTAAATGTGCAGGGCCGATCACCGCGATAACGGTTGGGTTTGGCGGCTTGCGCCGCAATGGTCTGCCAGGTGCGGCGCATGCTGGCCGGGGTCTGGCCATGCCAGACAACCGGGTCAAAAGCGACGTCCAGCCGATCGGCAAAACACAGATATTCCAGCGGTGATTGCGACAACACGGCCGAAGAAGTCGTCAGGTGATCGCTCAGCTGCGCACCCAATACCGCCAGGCCCCGTTGATACGTCTTATAATCGCTGGCGCGCAGCGCCATCTCGAGCATGCTGGCGCCTGACGGCGCCCCTGGCAGCGGCTGGCCCAATTCGGCATCACGCATTTCTTCGGGCAGTTTAAAGTCGGTTGGATCCGCACCGGCCGCCCGCAAGGCGGCAACCGTTTCGCGCCACGCCGGGCTTAGCGGTTTGGGCGCATGGCACCACCACATCAGCTGCAGTGTGGTTTCACCGCGGCTATGACGGCGGCGCACGTCAGCCCCCGCAGCAATAAACGCTTGCACCATCGGTGTTTTTAATTCCAAAGCCGCCAGGTGCAACAGGCTCATGCTCTGACGCATCGCGTTGGGATCAGCCCCCAGCGCCAGCGCGGCACGCAGAATATCACTCTCATCCGCTTGCAAAGCTTCAACAGCGCGACGGGCGATCAGATCAACCCGCGTCTGATGATTGTTAACAGGCTTATAAGCATTTTCAGGCCGCCGCGTGAACCCGTATCTTTCTAAAAAGGCAACGCCGTCATCCCAACCCTGAGAAATCGCATATTCCAAAGGTGGCAAGCCTTGTGCATCGGTGTCTTCGCGAAAAATCATCGGGCCGGTTTCGGTATTGCCCGCGATCAGCATCAGCAAGGCATCGCTGTCGCGACGATCAATCAAATGATGCACCAGCGGCTTTCCATCGAGAACGCGGTTGAAATTGGCGCGGGCATAGACTTCGCCGCTCATGGCCATTAAATCCACGGGGCCGGTTGTGCCGCGAAAAAGGGCGAGGGCTTTTTCATCCCACTGCGCTTGCTGGGCCGCCGCCGCCGGGTCTACATACATCCTCAGCGCCCGGGCGCGCACCACGGGATGCACATCGCGCGCTGCCGGCAGCGGTACAATGTCTGTGAGCCATTCTGGCGGGGGTGAAGAGGCAGTCATTTTATTTTCTATAAGGTAAAAAACGGCTGCCTTTTTATTACCATATGCAGGCCTGCGCCCCAAGCCTTAAATAACCCCGGCCCCCCATAGCGGCCGGCCGCCCAAAAACCTGATTTTATGGTGTTTTTTCGCCAAATCCCGCGCCCTGCCCTTTTCTTTATTGGCGCATCTGCCGTAAGATATCATCCATCTCGGGAGGGTTTGCCAAGGCCATCATGCTGGTTTTTCTGCGCGACAAACTACAAGGCGGCCGCTCATCGACCGGACGCGCCACCTTCAGCAAAGGCGAACTCAGCATGATTCTGGGGGTCTATAGCCGCAAGGTGCAGCGCGGAGTCTGGCGTGACTATGCCATCGACAGCCTGCCCGAGATGGCGGTGTTTTCGGTGTTTCGTTCCAGCCACGAAAAGCCGCTCTACTCGATCGCGAAATATCCATCGCGCAGCCTGGTCAAACCATCGCGTTATGTGGTTTTCGCCGGGCAGGATACACTGCGGCAAGGCACATCACTGTCCGATGTGCTGTCCGTCTTTGCGGAGGAATAATGCAACGCATCGCTTTTATGGTTTTGATCACCCTTGTCGTTCTGGCCACGCCTGCCGCTGCCGAGAACGCTGAGAAAAAGGCCCTCACCTATTACGAAGACCCCGTCTACAAGCCCATCAGCGACGGGGATGAACACCCCATGTCGGAACTCCTGGATCTGGCCGAAAAGGGCGACACCCGCGCGCAGTTCATCCTGGGCGACCTCTATGCCAAGGGTAAGGGCGGCCTGGTCAAAAGCGAGGAAAAAGGTGCTCAGTGGTTCACCGAAAGCGCCAAGAATGGCTATGGCCCGAGCTTCATTCGCCTGGCCGCACTCGCCAAGCGACGGGGCGATCATGTCGCCGCATGGAGCTGGTATGATCTCGGCAGCAGTTATGCCGGCGGCAAGGATGGCCGCTATGCCGCGCGCGCGCGCGATGCCTTAGAACGCGACACCCAGCTCAGCGATGCGGATATCAGCGCCGCCCGTCAACTCTCCAGCGATTTTCGCCGCGCCCGTGATGAGGCCGAAGAAAAACGCGCGGTCGCCGCCCGGGCGGCACGCGAAGCGGCCGAGGCCAAGGCAAAAGCCGACAGCGACAAGGCAGTACCCGTTGATAAAAAACAGGCTAAAAAAGATGGCGCTAAAAAAGAGGCCGCCGCCGACTATCAACCGCCCAGCTTCACCCAGCGTTACAACCCATAAGCGTTCAGACGTAAAAAAGGAAACCGCACATGAGCAAGATCAAAGTCAAAACCCCCCTGGTCGAGATGAATGGCGACGAGATGACCCGCATCATTTGGGACATGATCATCGACCGCATGATCAAGCCTTATCTTGATGTGGACCTCAAATCCTATAACCTGTCGATCCAAAGCCGGGACGAGACCAACGATCAGATCACCATTGATGCCGCCGAAGCCATCAAGCAATACGGCGTCGGCGTCAAATGCGCCACCATCACCCCCGACGAAGAACGCGTCAAAGAATTCAGCCTCAAGAAAATGTGGAAATCGCCCAACGGCACCATCCGCAATATCCTCAACGGCACGGTCTTTCGCGAACCCATCATCATCTCGAACATTCCGCGCTATGTACCGGGCTGGACCAAGCCGATTGTTATCGGCCGCCACGCCTTTGGCGACCAGTACCGCGCCACCGACTTCAAGGTGCCCGGCAAAGGCACCCTGAAAATGATCTTCGAGGGGGACGATGGCCAAAAGCAGGAATTCGAGATTTTCAAATTCCCCGGCGCCGGCGTCGCCATGGGGATGTACAACCTGGATGAATCCATCGCCGGTTTCGCGCGGTCGTGCCTGAACTATGGCCTGGCCCGCAAATGGCCCGTCTATCTGTCGACCAAAAACACCATCATGAAGGTCTATGACGGCCGCTTTAAGGATATCTTCCAGGAGATCTTTGACAAAGAATTCAAAGCTGAATTCGACAAGCTCGGTATTTCCTACGAACACCGCCTGATCGACGACATGGTGGCCTCGGCCATGAAATGGGAAGGCGGCTTTGTCTGGGCCTGCAAAAACTATGACGGCGACGTGCAATCCGACACGGTGGCCCAAGGCTTCGGCTCGCTGGGCCTGATGACCTCGGTCCTTTTAACGCCCGATGGCAAAACAGTGGAAACCGAAGCGGCACACGGCACGGTTACCCGTCACTATCGCATGCACCAGCAGGGCAAGCCCACCTCGACCAACCCGATCGCTTCGATCTTTGCCTGGACGCAAGGCCTCAAATATCGTGGCAAGTTCGACAATACCCCCGATGTCATCGCCTTCGCCGAAACGCTCGAACGTATTTGCATCGAAACCGTCGAGGCGGGGCACATGACCAAAGACCTCGCGCTGTTGGTCTCTGCCAGCCAGTCGCACCTGACCACCGAACAGTTCATGGATAAGATCATCGCCAATCTGGACGCGGCGATGCAGAAAAAAGCCGCTTAAGAACGCGCTATTAAAGCATATCCCCGCCCCGTTGATAAAACGCGGCGGGGATTGCCTTTTTATAGAGGCTCTTTTTCAGCACGAAGGAAAACATCATGTGTCCCTTATTCTGCGGTATTCTGCTAGCGCTTTCCTTGCTGTTGCTGGGCTTTACGGCGGTGCCGCTGCTCCCTACCAGTTCCATCCTCAGCGATACGATTTCGCATTTTCTGCCCTGGTACCCGATCCTCGCCTTCTTCATCCTGCTGACCGGGCTGATCACCCCGGTCTCAGGCCCGGTGGTGACCGCGGCCGGCCTCAGCATTCTGTTGGCGCTGTGGCAATTGGGCCCGATTGGTCGCGTGGATACGGGCGAAGACCCCAAGGCAACCCTGGTCATCCTGCAAGCCAATATGCTGGTGAGCAATCAAAACACCGCAGCGCTTCGCCGCATTATCGACGAAACACAACCTGATCTGATCGTCCTGCAAGAGGCCAATACGGTGGTCGGCCGGATGCTGGACGAACTGCAGGACATCTATCCGCACCAGCACCGCAAACTACAAGACCAGCATAGCTTTGGCATGGCAATGGCATCGCGCCAGCCTCTCGAGGATATCGAGGAAATGACTTTTTCGCGGCCGCATATCCCGGCCTTTCGTTTTCTGCAGAAACTGAAAGGCCAGCCGGTCGAGGTGGTGGCCATTCATCCCGCCAACCCGCTGAAGGACTTTCCGTCGCGGCGTACCGATTTCGCCCAGTTGGCGCAACGCCTGACCACCGGCAACGAGACCTCGCGGATTGTCACGGGTGATTTTAACACGACCCCCTTCTCGCCCGATTACACATCGTTCACGCGCCAGCTGGCGCTGCGCAATACACGCGATATGCATGGCCTGTCGCGGCACTATACGCTGGGCACCTGGCCGCGCTGGCTGCCGGCGTTTCTGCGGCTGTCGATTGATCATACGCTTTACACGCCAGATCTGGTGGCGACCTATCACGCCATTCCCGGCGATGTGGGGAGCGACCATTTGCCGACGCTCACCGTCATTGCAAGAAGATAAGTCGGGGTGAGCCTTAGACGGCGGTTGGCTCTTTTTTGGGCCAGCGGCAATAGGCCAGCGCCCAGACGCCGATCACCAGCACAAAGAAAAACGGCACCAGCGTCAACAGCGCCCAATAGGGCGTGCGGCCGGTGCGCCCCAGCACAATCGCGGCCGCGGTTAACTGAATGGCAATAACGATACCCTGAAACAGATATTGCTGCCACATTTCCCAGGTGGTCGGATCAAAGATACCAAGACTCATACCGCCACCCCCCGCTTTTTGTCGCGGCCCGCCACGGCCAGAAAAACACAGAGCGCCGCAAAGCCGATGTACGGCAGCGCCAGACAAACCACCGCCCCGCGCGTCACCTGAAAACGCGCGCAGATAAGGGCGGCGGGCCAGACGATAAGGGCGGCTGAAAAATAATATTTGGTTAGCGGGTGGGCCCAGTTGATGCCCTCAAAAACGTCGATCATGCGGTTCTCTCCTGCCGTGGCGATAGATGATAGATCAACCAGGTCAAAACCCCCAGCAGAATGAAGGCACCGCCCTGATGCAGCGTGGCAAGCCCGATTTGCACCTGGGTCATAAGGGTGGCAATACCCAGCAGCACTTGCGCCCCCACCGCCAGCGCCGCATAGGTGGCAATACGTCTCACTTGTTCGGCCACCAGCAGACGACGCGACAAACGCCAGAGCGCCAAAACTTTCACCAGCGTCAACACCGCAAGCACCCGGTGGGTAAACTGTACAATCGCAGGCTCGGCCACAAAGCCATGCCACAGCGGACGGTGATCATCCAGTTCCGGCGGCAACCAATGCCCGTCCATGGTGGGGAAGGTGTTATAGAGCATCCCCGCATCCAGACCCGCCACAAAGGCGCCCCAGACGATGGTGATCGCCACCATGGCCAAAGTCGTCAGTGAAAAGCGGCGCAGCCGCCGACTGTCAGCGCTGGCCATGGCCGTCACCGGCGGCCCCTGAAAAATCAACGCCTGGCGCAACAGCAAGGCATAAATCAACGCGGCCAAGCTCAAATGCGCGGCCAGGCGGTAATGACTGACCATCGGCTGATCGACGAGGCCGCTTTTCACCATGAACCAACCCATACAGGCCTGCGCGCCGCCCAGTGCCAGCAGACCCAGGAGGGCTGGTTTCGTTTCCACTGGCAAGCGCCGCCACAAGATGATCAGCGGCAGCGCATAAATCACCCCGATCAAACGGCCCCACAAGCGGTGCAGCCACTCCCAGAAGTAGATGTACTTGAAATCTTCCATCGACATCCCGCGGTTGATTATTTCACCCTGCGGGCTTTGTTGATAGAGATGGTATTCCGCCTGCCAGGCCGCCTCACTCAAAGGGGGGAGAGCGCCGGTGATCGGTTTCCATTCAACGATCGATAAACCGGATTCCGTTAGCCGCGTCACCGCGCCAATTAAGGCCATCATAAATACCGCCGCCGCGCAAACCAGCAGCCAGTGTTTGGCGGTACGGGCCACCGGGGTGGCGGATGGATGCAGAGCCAGCATAAAAACGTCCTTCATCTTCTAAAGCGTCATAAACATCCGCGCCGAGACGATCAGCAAGACCACCGCGAAAACCCGGCGCAGCATATTGCGCGACAGGCTATACGCCGCCTGCACCCCAAAGGGCGCCAGCAGCACCGAAGCCGGGATGATGATCCCCACCGCCAAGAGGTTAACGTAGCCCCAGGAATAGGGCGGTAAGCCTTCGTGGTGGATCAGCCCGGTGATGATATAGAACACGGTCCCCGGCAAGGCAATGATCATGCCCAAGGCCGAGCCGGTACCCGCCGCCCGCGGCATGGTGAACCCCATAATATGCATAAATGGCACTGTCATCACGGCACCGCCCACCCCGATCAGGGCCGAAAGCAGCCCCACCACCGTCATCACCGCCTTTTGGATACGGCGCGGAATGATCAGGCAGGCATTAGGGTTTTTCTGCTGGGGCGCAAAGAACATATAAAGACAGATCACCGTGGTGACACCGGCGAAAACGGCGCGCAAAATCATGCTGTCGACAAAGCCGGCAAACAGCGCCCCCACCGTCACCCCCGCTACCAGCGGCGGCAGCCACAGTTTGATATGATGCATATCGACGCTGCCGCGCCGATAATGGGCAAAGGCCGAACTGGCGCCGGTGATGCAGATAATCGCCAGCGACGAGCCCACTGCCACGTGCATGGCATGGGCATCATCAAGCCCCAGGGCCGAGAGACAAAAATAAAGCGCTGGCACAAATAGAATGCCGCCGCCCACCCCCAAAAGCCCCGACAAAAACCCGCCGACCGCGCCGATGGTCAGCAGCAGCAGGGTCATTTGCACCATCAGGAGAGTATCTGGCGCCATGGCAGCGGCTCATCAGCCGCCACGCGAGGGGGCGGCCCTTTCTTGGTCTTCAGCGGTAATACAGGAACAAAGCGCAAACCCCGCGCGGAGGCGGCTTTGTTATCTTGCCCTATTATAATACCCCCGGCATCACAAGACCACCCTTGCTGTCTGAAATTATCCTGCGCTGCACCGCGCCAAAAAGAAACGACGGAACCCGAAAGGATACCGTCTTCTCTCGTCTTCAGGGGAGAAGCTTTATTTCTATGCCGACGCACTCTGGCGCAACGGGCGGCCAAAGCCGACGGTCGGCTCGAAGTCAGGGTGGTTGGGTGCAACATCGGCACTGGCTTTTTTCTTGCTGCTGGTGCCCAGCGCCATCGCGTAGTTCAACGCTTTAGCATCCGTCAGGGTGAAGTGACGCAATTCGCTGATACCGGGAGCCGCCAGCAAAGCCATGTTAGCGGCGTCTTTGCCAACGGCAGGTTTGGCGGCTTCAGCGAAATAGCGCCGGCCGAGGGTGGTGCGGAACTTATCCACCAGGTTGCGGACCAGACGGGCGTTACCAAATTCACGCGGGCCCAGCACGCTGCGCGACTGCTCGACCTGATCGAGCATATGAGCGCGGGCGGCCGGATCAATCGTGAACTGGCGTTGCGCCGCCATCAGGTCTAGCACCTTGCCCAATTGGGCGCGGTCCATATCCTCGAAATTGATATGCTTGGTAATACGCGACGAGAGGCCCACGTTGGATGAAATCATCCGGTTCATTTCTTCGCTATATCCCGCCATGATCACCACCATCTTGGGATTATTTTCGATGGCGCGCAAAACGGCTGTCAGTACTTTTTTACCAAAATCCGAGGTATTCGACGTGTTGCTGCCGCCCGAGATCAAATCATAGGCTTCATCAATGAACAGTACATCGGCGGTCGACAGAATAGCCTCGATCTTCGCTTCGGTGGCGCCAATGTACTTACCGACTGCATTGCCGGGGCCGATTTCAATGTAATTCGGGCCGGTGGCACCCACCGCATGCAACAGTTCCGCATATTTACGCGCGAAAGTCGTTTTACCAAGGCCGGGGTTGCCCAAAAAGACCGCGCTGTGGCGCTCTGGCGTGGGGGCCACGTCCTGAACTGTACAGGCGGCGTCATAAAGCTCGCCAACTAAAACGTCATAGAGCGCTTCTTTGGCGGCATCGAGGCCGATAAACTCGCTCTCAATCTCGGCCATGATTTCGGCCGGATCGCGCTTGGTCATGACATCGACCAGATTGGCCGCCGCTTGCGCATCCTCGTCGCCGCTTTTCTGTGCCTTGGGCGGGGCTGCGTCTTTATTGCTTTTATCAACCTGTGTCAACGGACCACCCGATTTAATATCGTTTGCAGCAGCAGGCGACACCGGTGTTTGCTTGGGCGCAAAGAGATGATGCATGATCGCGGCAGCACTGGGCGCTTGCAGGGGCTGAAGCCAGTAGGAAATCTTTTCGCGATTTTTTTCCACCAAGGCTTTTTCTTCTTTGCTGCTCGGATTCAGCAGCCGCGCACGCACCGTGGCATGCAGCATTTCCAGACGACGCAGACTTTCATTTATCAAGGTGCGTGCCTCTGCTTCGTTGCTTGGCTTGGCGCTGTTCAAATAGCGGCGTGCCTGGGCAATCGGAAACATTTCATATGAATCACCCAGATATTCCGCGGTGGTTTCACACAAGGCACGCACGACCAGACGCGACACATCCGCCAGCCTGTCGCTGAACAGATAGTGATCAATCAGATAGCGGCAGTTCTCCGCCTCGTGACGACTGTGGGGGGCGGCCACTTTAAGACCGTGATCCAGCATCAACTCGATAATCGCACTGCTATTTTTGTTGAAGGTCGCGGCATCCATCACGTTCTCCAGGCCAGACTGGTGATAGCTCACAAAAAGCAGCGGATGGGTCAGCGGTAACGCACCGCTATAGGTATAGACATTCGGATCAAGACCGTGCTCGAGCGCCGTTTTAACCGACGCCACGTCGCGGCTGTCGATGCCCCGGCGCAGCGTATCGATCATGTCGGGATTGAAGGCGGTTTTGAGGCTGCTGGTCATATGAAACTCTCCTGAATGGTCCTGAAAGCGGGCAGGCAACAGCCCTGACGATAAAACCACTCTACGTGAGTCGCCCCTTTCTTTCCATATAAAAATTTAACAGAATGTTAAAAAAGATGGGCTTTCTGACAATAAAGTATGCTTTTATTTCTCTTAAACGGAATAAAATTACAAAAAAGCAGGGTTTTGTCTTTATATCTCGTCCTACATACTGAAGATAACCATCCAACCTGTCTGCTAAGAGTAATCCTTAATATGGCCATACCAAAAACCCAGGCCATGCGCACCATCCGTCGGAGACACCGCCGACTGCTGCTGGCGCTTTACGCCCTTGGCCTGCTGGTCTTACCCCCTGCCCCGGCAAACGCCCGGCCCGTCTCCTATACTGGCGGGTCAATGCTGATGTTAAACAGTGACGCGGATCGCTCAAGCGCTGCCTATCTCTACTCCCCCAGCGCCACCTGGGCCGTCGGGCCCATGTTGGAACTGACCCGCGATGAAGACAGCCTGTTTGCCGGACTGCAGGTCAACCACTTACTCAAGCGCTGGAACAACCCCGACAGTCAGGGCAATCTTTTTATTCTCTCGGCACTGGGCGCGCATGGCCTGGAGCAAGACGGCGCTCGTCAGGGCGGCGGTTATATTGGCCTTGAAGCCGATTGGGAAAACCGCCGCCTTTACACCCGTTATGAGCCCCGCTACCGCTTTGGTACCGCCGAAGAAGGCGCTTTTTTTCAGCACATGGGTAGACTGGGCATTGCGCCCTATATTGGTGAGGCGGGGGACCTGCACACCTGGGTGATGCTGCAAGTCGACCATGAACCCGAGCGCGACGATCAATGGCGCGTGACACCCCTGGTGCGGCTGTTTCAGGGGCCAGTACTGGCCGAAGTAGGTATGAGCCTTGAAGGAGAAGCCCTTCTCACCCTGGATATCACTTTTTAATGGACAGGAGAACGTCATGAAAAACTTTATACTGGCTGCCCTGCTGAGCCTTACTCTTTTCTCAAATGCGGCTATGGCCGCGCACGGCGGGCAGCACGTCGTGGTCGGCCTGAACGGTTTGGTCTGCGATTACTGCGCCCAATCAATGAAGAAGATTTTTGGCAAAGAACCCGCCGTCAGCCATGTCGCGGTCGACCTCACTGCTAAAACGATGACACTTGATCTGCAACCCGATCAGGATTTGTCCGACGACGCTATCCGCGGCGGCGTCACCGATGCGGGCTATAGCGTCACCGCTATCACCCGTGACTAAGCCCCCAGGCAAAAACTGGCTGGCGGGGCTCTCGCTCTTCTCGTCAACCGCGACACTCGTCTGCTGCGCGCTGCCAATGACAGTGGTGGCTGTGGCAGGTGGTGCCACCCTTGTCAGCCTAACCACCGCCGTTCCGCAACTAATCTGGCTGTCGGAGCATAAAGCCGCCCTTTTCGCCCTGGCGGGCTTTTTACTGATCGCGGCAGGCTTGTTGCAATGGCACGGACGCCATGCGCCCTGCCCGATTGAACCGGCTGCTGCTCGGGCCTGCCAGCAGGCCCGGCGTACCAATAGGCTGATTTATATCGTCTCGGTGGTTATATTCCTGATCGGCTTTGTGACGGCTTTCGTTCTGCCGAGGTTGCTTTTTTGATGCGCCCATCAGGAAGGGAAACGGCGATACCGTTCATACCGCATCAAGACCCACGTCAAAGTTCATCACGCTGTGGGTCAGCGCGCCTACCGAAATCAGGTCAACGCCGGTGGCGGCGATTGCGCCGATGCGCGCCAGGCTAACCCCACCCGATGCCTCAACCAGAGCGCGACCATTGACGCGCCGCACGGCTTCGCGCGTATCCTCATCGCTCATATTATCCAGCATGATGATATCGGCACCACCCACCGCCAGTACTTCGTCAAGCTGTGCCAGCGTATCGACCTCGATCTCGATTTTAACCGTATGCCCGGCATAGGCTTTGGCACCTTGCAGGGCGGCCGTGACCCCACCGGCAAAAGCGATATGATTGTCTTTGATCAAAATCGCATCATCAAGACCGTAGCGGTGGGGAATACCGCCGCCGCACATCACGGCATATTTTTCAATCGCGCGCAGCCCCGGGGTGGTTTTACGGGTAGCAGCGATACGTGTTTTATGCGGACCCACCGCGGCCACCATGGCGGCTGTGGCCGTGGCAATCCCTGATAGACGACCGACAAAATTAAGCGCGACCCGCTCGGCTGCTAAAATAGCGCGGGCACTACCCTGGATGCGCAAGACAGCATCACCCGCGCGGACGGGCTCTCCATCCCGCGCCAAGGTTTCAATCTTCAGCCCGGTGTCTATCAGTCGAAACGCCGCCACCGCCAGCTCAAGACCACAGATAACACCCTCTTTACGCGCGGCCATCACCACTGTGGCAACGGCATCGGCGGGCACAGTGGCCGCTGCCGTGATATCACCGGCACGGCCCAGATCTTCAGCAAGTGCCGCCTGCACCAGGGGCGTGATCAGCAGCGCCGCCAGTGGCGCTGGTCTGGTAAAGCTTACAGCCTCCGCGCTGGGGGCCGTCTTGGTTGGTAACGGGGTGATCGTCATCAGGCAGAAACCTCCTCGCGCGGTGCGGTGGGCAGCAGGCTGGGCATACGCACGGCAATATCTTTCAGCGTCACAAAGCTGCGCTTTTGTAATTTATCGCGCGACTGGGTGTAATCACTGCGGAAATGACCGCCCCGGCTTTCCTGACGCAGCAGCGCCGAGGCTACAATCATTTCTGCTACCAAAGCGCGGTCCGCCAGTTCACTGTCCCGCCCCTCGGCGGCGGTACGGGCCGCCGTCAGACTGACCAGCGCCCGGCGCAAGCCCTTTTCATCGCGCACGACGCCACATAAATCTGTCATCAATTGGCGGAGGACGTCTTTATCGGCCGCCGCTGCATAACCGCGTGGCGGCAAGCTGGGGATACGTACCGCCGCATCGCGCGTGGCTGACAACAACGGCAGACGGGCGACAATATCACGCGCGGCGCGCGCGCCCATCGCCATGGCCTCCAGCAGCGAATTCGATGCGAGACGATTGGCGCCATGTAAACCGGTCGCCGCTACTTCACCCACCGCCCACAGGCCGGTGAGTGACGCGCGACCATCAAGGTCCGTTGCAATACCGCCCATGTGGTAATGCACAGCCGGTGCCACCGGCACCAGATCATGCTGCGGCTTGATACCCGCCCGGGCACAAGCGGCGATCAGGGCCGGGAATTTGCTGACATCAATCTGCCGGCAATCGAGATAGGTTTTTTGCCCCGCCTGAATTTGTTTAAAAATACCGCGGCTGACGACATCGCGCGGGGCCAGTTCAGCCATCGGGTG
>JAIXUW010000050.1 GCA_027483355.1 Alphaproteobacteria bacterium | reverse complement strand
GCTCCTCCCACCCGAAGTGAAGAAATCCATCTCTGGAAATCATAGAGGGCATGTCAAGGCCTGGTAAGGTTCTTCGCGTTGCGACGAATTAAACCACATACTCCACCGCTTGTGCGGGTCCCCGTCAATTCCTTTGAGTTTTAACCTTGCGGCCGTACTTCCCAGGCGGTGTGCTTAACGCGTTAGCTGCGTCACCGAAGAGTGAACTCCCCAGCGACAAGCACACATCGTTTACGGCGTGGACTACCAGGGTATCTAATCCTGTTTGATCCCCACGCTTTCGTGCCTCAGCGTCAATACTCGTCCAGATAGCCGCTTACGCCACTGGTGTTCCTTCCAATATCTACGCATTTCACTGCTACACTGGAAATTCCGCTATCCTCTCCGAGATTCTAGCCTCGCAGTTTTAAGAGCAAGTCCAAGGTTGAGCCCTGGGCTTTCACTCCTAACTTACGAGACCGCCTACGCACGCTTTACGCCCAGTGATTCCGAATAACGCTCGCCCCCTTCGTATTACCGCGGCTGCTGGCACGAAGTTAGCCGGGGCTTATTTTCCGACTACAGTCATTATAATCATCGGCTAAAGAACTTTACAACCCGAAGGCCTTCATCGTTCACGCGGCATGGCTGGATCAGGCTTGCGCCCATTGTCCAATATTCCTAACTGCTGCCTCCCGTAGGAGTCTGGGCCGTGTCTCAGTCCCAGTGTGGCTGATCTTCCTCTCAGAACAGCTATAGATCGTCGCCTTGGTGAGCCATTACCTCACCAACTAGCTAATCTAGTGCGGGCTAATCTTTTGGCGATAAATCTTTACCCCGAAGGGACCATACGGTATTAGCAGTCGTTTCCAACTGTTGTTCCGTACCAAAAGGCATATTCCCACATGTTACTCACCCGTGCGCCACTCTGTATTGCTACAGCGTTCGACTTGCATGTTTTAGGCCTGCCGCCAGCGTTCATTCTGAGCCAGGATCAAACTCTTAAGTTGAAGTTCGATCCCTTTGATATTTCAAAGGATCTCATTGACGACCTTCCGAAGAAGGTCGATTGGAGACCTGCCCAATGCAACATCACTCCGAAGAGTGATGCTCACTGACTGAACAAAGATTGTGAGATCTTTGTTCAAAGCTTGCGAGATACATTAGACAGGTCGTTTTGTCTGTCGCGAAAACGCCACCAACAAACCGCTGCCTACGTATCTCTTCTTGTCGATCTACAATGTTCAATAACCCTGCGACTTTTTAGAGCCGCAAAATCCCGTGGTTGAAAGCACCATTCAGCGCATCACTACGAGAGAATCTGTCAGAGCCGTGAAACTAGTCGAAGCGCTTGGCCCCGTCAAGTCCCCAAAAATCAACTTTCGTCAGATTTTTTGAAACCGTTTTTCAGCGTCA
The DNA here is from genome assembly GCA_027483355.1 of Alphaproteobacteria bacterium. Classification (GTDB taxonomy): domain Bacteria; phylum Pseudomonadota; class Alphaproteobacteria; order Micavibrionales; family UBA2020; genus JAEXMB01. Next base: position 4,459 of record JAIXUW010000050.1, on the reverse strand, counting down.
CCCACGTTGCCGTGAGCTCGACAGTGAAAAGGTTTATACGGCGAAGGTTCCATCTTGTCAAAAGGATTTTAAAAATACGTTAAAGACTGGCGAAACCCTTATTTGGCATGTATTTTTTTCCTGGCCGCCGGCGCCTTTGTCGCCACAAAAGGATCTTTTATTCAGAATCAGCTGCCGATTCACCCTGGAAACCCGCCCGCACTACCCAAGTTAGAGCGAATCCCCGCCCCGGCAACCTCTTAACGGTCAGGCGTAGGTATTACCCCTGGGACCACCCGCTGCACGCCCATGGTGGCCGGCGTATCGGTATTGGCAGGGGCCTGAACGGGTACCTTGGGCACAGCAGCAGCGTCAACCGCCAGAATGGCCTGGGCCAGCTGCGCCGCAGCAGACGCTTCCTCAGCGGTCAGCGTCTTAGCATCGGGCGCCAGTAACGTTGCGCTCTGGGTGACCTTGTCAAAGGCGCGGTAAAGGCGTTCGCGCAGAGCGTCGTAATCATGTTGCATGGATTTTTACCCCTAAAGCTCTGGCACGGTTTTGAGAGATGAGCCGCTCGTTTTGGGGATTCTACGCGACGATTGTTCCTGCACCTCAGCCTGCCTGCGTTGCTCAGTTTCAAGCGCGATGATCGCTTGTGCCAAAAGGGCAATTGATTGACGCCCCTGAATGGCAAAATTGGATGGATGATAGTCGCGCGAATAGTCTTGATCGTGATCTTTGTAGTTACGCTGACGCTGTATAGCCTTATCAAACTGGGCCCAGAGATGGACTTTCAATTCATTCAAATCACGTTTTTGTTCAGTCATCTGTGCCTCACGTGCGGTCTTCGCCGCTTTTTTATATTAGGAATTTACAACTTTAAGGGTGGTGGTATTGGCGGGTTCTTCACCGCGCTGGCGCTGTTCGGCCAGAGCCTGCACCAAAGCCAGACTGAGCGTGCCAATCGCCTTGCGGTTTTCGACGGCGAGGTTAACGGGCACATGGGCACTGGTGTGGTGAATATCTTCGTAAGTGGTATGGCGGCGCACCGCTTCCTTGAGGGTGCTGCGGAGAATATCGACGACGGCATTCAGGTCGGTGGTCATAGAATGAGGGCTCCTGCCTTAGGGGTGATTTGGCTTACCCTAGGCAAAAAAGCACATTTTGTCAATTGTTATGTTAATTAATTATAATAAAAGCATTTTATATCATACACTTAAATCTATAAATTATTCTTTGAGATAGTAATGATCGGATTCAATTTGGTGCACGCAGCGATAACCGACCGCTGCCATGTATGAATCAACGGCTGGTTTATTGTTGTCAAAAACTTCAATCTGCAAAGCACAGTCATTATGGCGCAACAACTCAGCCATTCCGTTAAGGGCGGCTAATTCATGCCCTTCAATATCGATTTTGATCAGCAGTGTTTTGCCGCGCCAGCTAATTTCATCATCAATCTTAATGCTTTTCACGTTCAAGTGATCTTCGCCTGCTTGCGCGATGCGGCTCATGCCGGTTGAAAAAGAAGGCTGCAAAAATAATCCAATTGTACCCGCCTGATCGGATACGGCTTCGGGGCGTATCACGACACGGTCGGTGAGATTATTAAGGTATAAATTAGCCGCCAACTGCGCAGCGTTTCTGTGGTCCGGCTCAAAGGCAATGATCTCACGCGCAACACCACGCACGGCTGCATTCACTGTATACAAGCCAAAATTGGCACCAATATCTAAAAAAGCATCGGCTGGCATGGCTTTGATAGAGAAAAAGTAATCCATCTGCGCCCGTTCAAAGCCGCCAAAAGTACCTAATTGGCGGTCGACAAAATTGTAGTGATTGAGCAGCCAAATCGCTTTGTCCCGGTAAGCCAGATGATGACCGTCAGGATACCGCAAGCGCGCCAGTCTTTTAAGAACACTTTTTCTAAAACGGGAAAAAAACATGCCCGATGGCCTGCCTTTATATGAGGGTGGTTGATTGATGATGCGGCGCAAACATGACTGCTTTGTAAGTCCAAGCGGGATTTTTGTAAATCATGAATCGTATCTTCCGTTAAAATGAGTGTGCACTTAAAGATAACCGCGAATATAGTTCGCCGCTTTCGCAACGTCCTGCGCATTTATACCATGCTGGACTCCCAGGCTATCCAGCAAGGCTACCACTTTTTCGGTGGCGACATTGCCCAACGCCCCCGGGGCGTAGGGGCAGCCGCCCAAGCCACCGGCAGCAACATCAATGACAGCAATGCCGTGGTCCAAAGCGATCCGCAGGTTATCAAGAGCGCGGCCATATGTATCGTGAAAATGCGCCGCCAATTGGCTAACGGGAACGGCTTTCTTGACCGCTACCAGCATCGCTTGCGTTGTCTCCGGCGTGCCTATGCCGATGGTATCGCCCAGGGAGATTTCAAAACAGCCAATCTTGATCAGTCGTTCCGCTACCTCCGCTACCGCATCCGGTGCCACTGCACCCTCATAGGGGCAACCCAGCACGCACGAGACATAGCCGCGCACGCGGACATCATGCGCACGCGCCAGATCCATCACCGGCGCAAAGCGCACGAAGCTTTCATCAATAGTGCAATTGATGTTTTTCTGGGTGAAACTTTCAGAGGCGGCGGTAAAAATCGCTACCTCGCGCACGCCGACCGCCATCGCTGCTTGCATCCCCTGCATATTCGGCACCAGCACGGGGTAGCGCATCCCCTCGTCTTTGGGCAATGCTGCATAGACAGCAGCACTATCGGCCATTTGCGGCACCCATTTGGGCGAGACGAAGGCGCCTGCCTCGATCACCTTTAACCCGGCATGGCGGAGCAAGCGAATGAACTCGACCTTCGTCGCCACATCCACGGGCGTCTTTTCATTTTGCAGCCCATCGCGGGGGCCGACCTCGACAATCTCTACAAACGACGGATAGCTCATATGCTCATCACCCCTTGCCAGATCATCCGCAAGGCCGCCACCACCAGAAAGACGGACAGAATGCGGCCAAACAGCGTTTCGGAGATTTTCACATGGCTGCGGTTACCCAGCCAGACCCCCAGCGCCACGACTGGCAAAATAAACCACGACAGGGCAACCGCTTCGCGGGTCAGCATTCCATTCCCCAAAAAGGTGGCGGTCTGCGTGATGGTAGAGCCTGTAAAAATCAGCACAAACAGGCGGCGCATTTGCTGCTTGTCCAAAAAACTGCCGAAATAGATTACCAGGGGCGCGGCATTAACGCCGACAAAGCCGCCCATAAAACCACTGCCCGCGGCCACGGCCAGATCGGCAGGGCGCGCACGATCGGGCGCCGGGGCAAAATCGCGCACCGCCCGCCGTTTAAAGCCAAACCAGAAAGCACCCAACAGAAAAGCGATGCCGAGGATGGTTTTAAAAATATCTGCCGGGACGTATTTGAGCGCCATGGCACCCGCCCCCGCCCCCAGCCCAATCACCAGCATGATGGGCACCCAAAACGCCTGCTTGAGCGCCACGGAAGGCAGGCGGATCATCATCAGACTGCTAAAGACACTGATATAAGCGATAACCACGACCGCCAGCTTGGGGTCGATCACAAAAGTCGACAGTGCCATCATCACCGTCCCCGTACCGGTACCGATGACGCCTTTGAGGTAATTGGCAAAGAAGGTGATGGCAGCGACTATCAGCCAGGTGGTCAGTGTCGTGATGTCCAGCGGCAAGATGTTCATGTAAAGCGTCAGCCCGCCTGCTTGAACGCAACCAGTTCGAATTTCTCATCGACCTGATCGCCCACTTTGGCGCGGACGGTTTCGATGATGCCGTCGGCCGGGGCGATGATGGTGTGTTCCATCTTCATGGCCTCAACGATCACCAAGGCCTGACCTTTTTTCACTTCGGCACCGGCGGTGATGCGAATGGCCACCACCTTACCGGGCATGGGGGCGGTCAGGCGACCGTGCCCCGTATCCTCGCCCGCCCCGACATGCAGCGGATCGTGATAGAGTAAATCTGCCGTACGACCCGGGGTCAGGACAGACAAACCCACCCCATTATCGCGGGGTTGCAAGACAACCACAGCATCACAACGGATGTCGGCCAGCTGGGCGGTAAAACCCTGATCATCGTAATGATGCCAGATCTGGGCTGTAAAAGGCGCTGCGTCATCGACCGCGACCAGCGGCTGATCGGCCTCCTCCGGATAGGACAGCGTTACAAGGTGTTCAGCCTCGCCATCCCGGAAAAGAAACACATCATCGGCGGCACCGCCGATACGCCAATTACCCAATACCTGCCAGGGATCATGGGCTACGGGGGTTTGACGCAGACGACGCTCGAGCAAACCAAGCGCCGCCACCGCCAGCATCTCAGGTGTGGCCGCCGGGCGAGGCGGCAACAAGGCGTCACGATGTTGCTCGATATAGCGGGTGGAGACGCCGCCTTTGGCAAAAGTCGGCTCGCGCGTTAGGCGGCGCAGAAAGGCAAGGTTGGTTTTGGGGCCGGAGACTTGG
>JAIXUW010000029.1 GCA_027483355.1 Alphaproteobacteria bacterium | reverse complement strand
TGCCGGCATTGCCGTCGCTATCTCGGCTGTCGTATTCACCTTTGGTACCGAACTGACGAACATGTTCCGCGGTGCGGAAGGCAAGATCGCCGGTGCTGCCGCGCAGTAATTGCGCGCTGTTTAAAAGAAACCCGCCCGATCAACGGGCGGGTTTCTTTTTATGGGAGCTTTATGACGGGTCTTTTTCTCTGCATCGTTATGGTTTTGACGCTTGTCGCCTGCGTGACGGACTGGCGTGATTTGCGCATTCCCAATTGGATCAGTGCCGCAATCAGCCTCCTTTTCGTGGTGGCCTTTGTTGTATCGCCGGCGTCGTTCGGGCCGTGGTGGTCCCATTTTGGGGCGGGCGCTGTGATGTTGGCGGCGACCATCGCCATGTTTGCGGCCGGGCATTTTGGCGGCGGCGATGCCAAGCTCGCGTCGGCGCTTTGTCTGTGGCTGGGCTTGGCGGGGATTGTGCCCTTCGTTTTATTCATGGGTATTGCTGGTGGTGTGCTGGGCTTATTTGCGCTCTATATCAAAAAGAAGAGGCCCTTTGCTCAACCGCGATCTGAAGGTTGGATCGCCAAGGTGCAAGCGGGCGGTAACGCGCTCCCTTATGGCATTGCCATAAGCTTCGGATTTGCCGTAGCGATTTTTCATACGCCGGTAATGCTTCAGCATTTACATGAAGTTTTTTTATTAATTACTTAGATTCATACGTTTTTTCTTGCTTTTAAAAGGGGCCTGATCAAAAATGAAATTGGGTTAAAGCCGCTTGTGGGGACGCGCGGTTTTTAAAACAGCCGCAAGGTTGTGATGGGGTTAGATAAAAATGAATAGAACCGTGCTGATGATCTTAGCGGGTGCCGTGCTGGTGGCGATAGTTGTCGCCATGCTGGTGCAGGCGCGCCTGTCCCCCGATGCAGAAACGGCCGAGGCCCAACAAACGATTGAGATCGCGGTGGCCACCCAGGCTTTGCCAGCGGGTACGCGTCTGTCCGAAGAAAACATTCGCCCGCAGGCTATTCCGGTCGGCACCCTCTTTGCCGGGGCGGTGCTGTGGTCGGAAGTCACCGATGCGGAGACCGGCGGTGTCTATGGTAATCCTCTGCGTCGGGCGGTCTCGTCTGGCGAGCCAATCACCCGCCAAGCCATGGTCGATATGAAGCTGCAAGGCAGCTATATCGCGGCCACGCTGGATCCGGGTATGCGCGCGGTGGTGATCGGGGTTGATCCCGAGACAGGCTCGGGCATGGTGCGCCCCGGCGACCGCGTCGACGTCATTTTGGCTTATACGCCGCGTTTTGGTACCGATAGCCGCGATCTTGCCGAGAAACTCGTCTCGCGCAATGCCGCGCAAACCATCGTGAGTGCTGTGCGTGTCATTGCCATTGATCGTGCCACCGGCGAGGAAGAAACCGAAAACCTGCCCAAGACGGTGACGCTGGAGGTCAGCCCGGAACAGGCCGAAACCTTGGCGCTGGGGGCTGGGATGGGCGATCTTTCCTTGGCTTTACGCCGCTTGGGTGATACCGACCCTCTTATTGACACGCTGACGCCGATTACAACCGATGCCACCACCAGCGAAGTCATGCGCCGCGTGCAAGAGGCGCTGCGGGAAAGCCAGACCATTAGCAATACCGTCCGGGTTTACAGTGGCTCGGGCGTGCAGAACATGCCGGTGCGCAGCCAGCAAAAAGGTAATGCGGCCGCAGGGAGTGCCAACCCATGACAAAGAACGCAACGGTGATGACATGTTTAAGCAAAGCCGTCATGGCGGGGCTGCTGATCGTCACCGTCCTTTTCGGGACGGGGGCGGCCGATGCCGCCAGCGTCAGCAAACGGGTTGAACTGGTGGCCGGCAAGGCGTCAACGGTAAGTCTTGGCGAGAATGTATCAGACGTGCTGGTCGCCAACCCCGCCGTGGTTGATGTGGGCATTCTGCGCTCTGATCGTCTCTTTCTGGTGGGCAAAGCCGTGGGCGATACCAACGTGCTGGCTTTTGACGGCGAGGGTAATCAGTTGGCCGACATTTCGGTACATGTCAAAGTCGATCAGGCGTCGCTGGCTTCGGCGATCACTGAATTTTTCCCCGCCGAAGAAGTGACTGTGCGCACCGTCAATAATAATATTGTTTTGTCGGGCACGGCCTCGACCCCTTTGGCGGCCAACCGTATTCGTGATCTGGCGTCGCGTTTTGTCACTGGCCAGGGGCAGACCATCGTCGATCTGATGGGGGTCAAGGGTGAACAGCAGGTGATGCTGCAGGTTAAAATCATGGAAGCACGCCGGAGTGTGCTGCGCGAGTATGGCATTGAGACCGATTATCAACCGGGTAATATCGCCGCGCGCGATGGCGGCGTTATCAATGCGGTAGGCGGGGTTGGTTTGACAGCGCTTGAGCCTTTTGCCAATGGATCGATCTTATTTGATGATAACAACAACTTTGGGCCGCTGCGTGTGTCGCTGCAGGCGCTGGAGCGCGATGGTCTGGTCAATGTACTGGCCGAGCCCAACTTGACGGCTATTTCCGGTGAAACGGCGGGTTTTCTGGCTGGGGGTGAATTTCCGGTGCCAACCGGTGTTACCGACAACGGCAACACGATCACCATCGAATTCAAGCAGTTTGGTGTATCTCTCAACTTTACGCCCACCGTCCTGACCGAGGATAATATCAGTCTGCATTTGGCAACCGAGGTGTCTTCTTTGGCCGAGGACCAAGGGGTCAACCTGGGTGTCGACGTGCCAGGGTTGACAGTGCGCCGGGCGGAGACCACGGTTGAGATGGCTTCCGGCGGCTCGATCATGATCGCAGGCCTCATTCAGTCGGGCACGGTCGATAGTTTTAACGGACTACCAGGCATCAGTAATGTGCCTATTCTGGGCGAACTGTTTAAATCAAAATCTTTCCAACGCGAAGAATCTGAGCTGATCATCATGGTCACGCCCTATTTGGTGAAACCCTTTGCCGCCCCGCGTGCGGAAATGGCCAGTGCGGCCGTGCCGGGGGTCGAAGTGCCGTCGCCTTTGCCTCAGGATCTTAAACCAGCTTATGAAGATAAAAAAGTGGCAGCCGACAGGCCGGTTGCCCCCATAGAAACGATGTCCACGCGGTTCCAGTCGGGGCAAAAAGGTGAACAGCGCACGCAGGGCGTCGCGGTGCCGATAACCCCGCAGGGCCGCCGCCATACGCCGGTGCAGCAAGAAGCTCCCGTGCCGCGCAAACGCGCTGCCATAGATACCCTGCCGGCCGCGCCTGTCGCCCCTGTCGCCGCGATACCGGTGGCATCTGCCGGGGGTGGCGGCCAAGGTCCGGCCTTAGCGGACGATGCCCTACCGAGCGCTGCGCCCACCAAGCCCTCAGCGTTATCGCAGCATCTGGCCCGCAGCTTGCGCGCGACCTATGGCTCGAAAGCAGATGGCGCCCTACATAATAGCCAGGCCTATGGTTATCTCGTCGATTAAAGTGTCAGGAGACTTCATGTTCTATCGTGCCCCGATTGTTTTACTGACGTTTTTATTGATACCGGCAGTATTGGTCGGCTGCACCATGGCTACCCCATCGCAAGTGCGCACCGGCAATATCCAGCTGGAACAAGACGTTCAAACGCATACCTATGATCTGGCTGCAATGACCGAGATGCAGGCGAAATCTTTGGCTCGCGAACACGAACGCGTTGGGCGCGGCCCCATCAGCGCGACCGTATCCTACCAAGTCGATGCAGCCGGTGACTTGGCCAAGACTAAACGTGAAATGGAGCGGGTGCTTGCCTATCTGCGCCGCCATGGCGTGCCGCAGACACACGTCAGTTATATCGCCAACCCGGATGCGCGATCGGCGGGACAAGCTGTCTTCACCTACACAGCTCTGTCGGCCCGGGCGCCCGATCATTGTACCCGCATGCCCGGCTATCAGGGCGCCGAGGGACTGGACTCTATGCAGTCGTATCAGGTTTCCTGCGAGAGTAAGGACATACTGAGTAAGATGATTGCCAATCCGACCGACCTGTTGGGTACGGATGGGCGTAATTCCGCGACATCCCGCCGCGCCGGTGCCGTTGTCGAGACTTATCAGGATGGCGAGCCCAATGAAAATTTCTATGAAATAAAATCGGCCAGTGAAGTGAGCGAATAACCTTATGACAGACCATGCCACAGTTCTATTGCCAGCCGGAAGGGTCGCGTTTTTTGTCGTCGACCCCGCTTTGGCGGCGACCGCGACGGCTTTGTCGCAGGACTGGCGCTTTGCGCGGGTGGAGCTGGAGATCATTAGCGGTGATATCAAAAGCGCCATCAGTGGTTACACTCAAAAAACCTCTCCCGATCTGGTCATTATTGAAACATCCGATATCAGTGATGATTTCATTGTAAGCCTGGGCGCTTTAGCGGGCGTCTGTGCGCAAGGTACCGATGCCGTGATCATCGGCCCTAAAAATGATGTGCATCTTTACCGCAACCTGGTGGGGATGGGCGTGCGCGATTATCTGGTGCGCCCGGTCAGCGAGCTGGATCTCAGTCAGATGATTTCCCGGACCTTGCTTGATAAAAAAGGTCTTTCCAACAGCCGTCTGGCGGTGGTTATGGGCGCCAAAGGTGGCATGGGCACGACCTCGCTGGCACAATCACTGGCGAGTATCGCGGTGCAAGACCTGGGGCAGAAAACTTTATTAGCCGATGCGGCGGGCAGCGGCGGCACCTTGGGGATTGCCTACGGCGCTGAGGGGACCACCGGACTTGGCGAAGCGCTGCGGGTGGGCCAGTCGGGCACGGAGGATGATATTCGACGTTTGCTTTTTGCACCTGGCGAAAGCCTGAGCCTGCTGATGAGCGGCGGCGAGCCGCAACTGACCGACCATGTCGATGCGGATGGTTTTGAAAAGCTCATTCAACGCATCATGCATAAATACCCCTTGGCGGTTTTCGATGCCTCAGGTGCGGCACGCGCCGTGCAAAAACGCATGCTGACGCTGGCCAGCCACATTACGCTGGTGGCAACGCCTACTTTGCCGGCCTTGCGCAATACCCGCAGTTTGCTGGGTGAAATAAAGCTGGCCCGCGGCAATCTGAATGGTGTCGATCTGGTGCTCAATATGAAAGGAATGTCGGCCGCCGACGAAGTGCCGGCCGCGGATATTCGCGTCGCCCTTAATCTTGACCCCTTCATGACTGTCGACTACTTGCCGAAAGTTTTTTCGCAAGCCGAGGGCAGTGGGCAACCGGCGGTCACCCTTAAAATCGGTGCTGATTTGCGGCGGCGACTACTACCCCTCGCGCAACGTCTGGCCGCAGTAGGGGCTATCACCAAAGCACCAGAAGGCGGCAGTGAAAAATCATCCAGCCTTTTGAAAAAACTGATGGGTAAGTAGGGTCATGTTTGGAAAACGTCCCGAAGACAGCGCGTTGAAATCGACAGCACCGGTGGCGGCGCCGACAGTGGCTGCCGAAACGGTGCCGTCCACCCCAACACCGCCAGCGCCCACGAGCATGTCGCCCACAACGACCGAGCCCGCCAAGCCCGCCGCCGCTAACCCGCGGCTCGAACGTGCGCGCAAGCGTATCTGGACCGATTTACGGGACGGGATTGATTTAAAATCACTGGCGCGGATGGATGCGGAAGCGGCGCGCGTCGAGATTTTTTCGGCCGTGCAAGAGATCGGACAGTTTCGCGGCCTTGATGTGACACCAGCGGAACTGCAGCAGGTCGCCAAGGAAGCAGCTGACGATATGCTGGGCTTTGGTCCGCTGGAAGAACTGCTCGAGATGGACGGTATCGCCGACATCATGATCAATGGGCCCAAGACGGTCTACATCGAGCTTAAGGGTAAGATCCAAAAAGCCAACATCGAATTTCGTGATAACCAACATTTGCTGACTATCTGCCAGCGTATTGTCGGCGTGATTGGGCGGCGCGTTGATGAATCATCCCCTATATGTGATGCGCGCTTGCCTGATGGCAGCCGAGTTAACGTCATTATTCCGCCGCTGGCCGTGGATGGCTGTTCGATGACCATTCGTAAATTTGCCAAGGAAAAGTTGACGCTCGACAAACTGGTCGAATTCAAAGCCATGACACCGGCCTGTGCCGAGATGATCAAGATCGTGGGGGCATGCCGCGCCAACGTGCTTGTATCAGGCGGTACCGGGTCGGGTAAGACGACTATGCTCAACTGTCTCACCCGCTACATGAGCGAAGACGAGCGCATTGTTACCTGCGAGGATGCCTGCGAACTGCAACTGCAGCAGCCACACGTGGTGCGCCTCGAGACCCGCCCGCCCAACCTCGAGGGTATCGGCGAGGTTAAAATGCGCGATTTGATCAAAAACTGCCTGCGGATGCGCCCCGACCGCATCATCGTTGGCGAGGTGCGCGGCCCCGAGGCCTTCGATCTTTTGTCGGCCATGAACACTGGCCACGATGGCTCGATGGGTACCGTCCACGCCAACAACCCGCGCGAGGCCTTGTCGCGGATGGAGAACATGATTGCGATGGGCGGGCTTAATCTGCCGACCATTGCCGTGCGTGAACAGATCGCCTCCGCCGTGAATGTCATTATTCAGGTGCAGCGTCTGCGCGATGGATCGCGCAAAGTGACCCATGTCTCCGAGATCACCGGCATGGAAGGCGAAGTTGTCACCATGCAGGATCTTTTCCGTTTTGAATATGAAGGCGAAGACGAGTATGGCCGTATCATTGGCCGCCAGAAATCAACCGGCCTCCGTCCGATTTTGTACGAGCGTGCCCGGATGTTTGGTATCGAGAAAAAACTCCTCGAGGTGATGGCAGAGGCTTATCAGTGATATGGCGCTTTATATCAGTCTTCTTATCTTCGCGCTTATCTTTGGTTTAGGCATCACCGCGGCGATCGTCACCGGCCGCAATCAGCAGCGTCAAGCGCGTAACCTAGCTGTCATTGGCAGCGGCGGCGCCAGCTTTGGCGACAGTGGCAACACCCGCGCTCAGGCCAAACAAAAAGCCGATCTCGCCCGCAAGCTGAAAGAAGCGGGGCAGGAACGTAACAAGAAAAAGAAAGACGGCGCCAGTCTGCATGAATTAATGGTACAAGCGGGCTACGAAGCGCCGGTCAGCCGGTTCTGGGTTTTCTCGGTCTTGTTTGCAGTGGTGGTGTGGGGCTTGTTGAATGCACTGACCAGCTGGCCGCAGATTGCGGTTGTCATGGCGGTCTCCGCGGCGTTCTTTGGCGGTCCGCGATGGTTTTTGAAAAAGGCGGCCGAACGGCGCCAGCGTAAGTTTTTAGAAGAATTCGCTGATGCTCTGGACGCCTCGGTGCGTTTGCTGCAGGCGGGTATGCCGATCAGCGAGGCGATTGCCATGGTCAGTCGTGAATTTCAGGGGCCGCTCCGCGATGAAATGCTGCGCATCTACGACAACCAGAAAATCGGCGTGCCGCTGGGCCAAGCGGCCCTCGAAACGGCTAAGCGCATACCGCTGACCGAGGTGCATATGTTTGCGACGGCCTTGCAAATTCAAAGCGAAACCGGCTCGAGCCTGTCGGAAGTTCTCTCTAACCTTTCCGGCGTTATTCGCGCACGCTTTCGTCTGAAGCGTAAAATCAAGGCGCTGTCGTCGGAAGCCAAAGCGTCGGCGTCGATCATCGCGGCCTTGCCGGTGCTGGTTACACTTGGTCTTTATGCGGTTAACCCCACTTATATTGGTGTTTTATTCGAAACCCGCACCGGCAACTTTGCCCTGACGGGGGCGGTGTTGTGGATGTTGATGGGGATATTGATTATGCGCGGCATGATCAATTTCAAGATATAGGGCCGCTATGAATGCACTTATCAGCATATCGAATGATGTCTGGATCACGCTTCTGAGCGCGTTGGCGGCGGCCGTCGCCTTCGCGGCTTTTGCCATCCCGCTGCTGACCCGACGTGAAAAACGCGAACGTTATCGGGCGGTGATTGAAAAGAAACGGCGCACCTTATTCGAGCAAACCCGTGAAGAACTGGAGCGGCCCAAGTCCGTACCATCGGGCGATCAACTGTCGGCGGCCCAATCCATCGCCATTTTTTATAAATTACAACAGCTGGCGGGTGAGGCCAGTGTGTCGGCTCGGGCACTGACGCAACAAGCGGGGATTCGGGGCCCCAAAGCGCCCCTGATCTATCTGGTGTCGCGCATTGTCTTGCCGCTGGTCTTTGTCGTCTTCACTATGCTGTTTATTTCGGCGGCCGATAAAGATATCCCGCGCGGGATGGTGGTGCTGATCTTACTGACGCTGGCGATGTTTGGTTTTTTTCTGCCCCGGATTATGCTGAAAAACTCAGCCGATAAACGTCAGCAGGAAATATCGCTCTCTTTCCCCGACAGTCTCGACATGATGCTGATATGTGTGCAGGGCGGTATCGGCATTGAGGCTGCGATCAATCGCATTGCCGAGACCGTGTCGGACCATTCGGAGGCTTTGGCGGAGGAGCTGGGTATTCTCAGTGCCGAGCTGGGCCTGCTCAATGACCGCCAGGCGGCTTTCAAGGGGTTTGCGTCGCGGGTGGGCTCTGGCCCCGGGCGGTCTTTCGCCACCGCCATGCTGCAGGCCGAGCAATATGGGACATCTGTGTCTAAGGCGCTGCGCGTTCTTGCCGATGAATCAAGGGATATGCGCATGGCGGCGGCCGAACAAAAGGCAGCCGCCCTACCGCCCAAACTAACCGTGCCGATGATCTTGTTTTTCCTGCCGGCATTGTTTGTGGTGATTTTGGGTCCGGCCTTTATTCGCGGTGCCGGTTAATCCGGGCAGCGTTTACTTTTTCAAGTTGACGGGTTTTTGCACCACGTCATCGCGCAATTGACTGATCAGTTGAATGTTGCGGGCAATTTCCTGTTTGTCAGGCGCCATGACAAGCGCTTGGCGCAGTGTGTCAAGAGCCGCATCAAAGCGCGCCTGATTGGCCAGGCAGAGTGCCAGGTTGTTCATCACGGTCGTGGGGTTGCCGTGCCAGCCGTCAAGCGCCATGCGGAACATCGTCTCCGCCTCTTGGTGGCGGCCTTGCGCATCAAGGGCGACGCCCAGCAGGTTCGTCGCATCGGCATGGCTGTTGGCGTAAGCCTCGTCGGCCAGCACCTGGTCGATGGCTTTTTGCGCATGACTGAATTTGCCTTTTTCGATCATGGCGGCCGCATATTCATTTAAAACCAGCGGTGAAATGTGTTGCTTCTTTTTACCGCGGCTGGCCTCGATAAAAGGCTCGAGCACTGTCAGCGCTTCGTCGCTGCGACCCGCACGACGCAAAAGTTGTGCGTAATTCAGTGCATTGCTTGGATCTTTTTTGTCCGAACGATAAAGCTTCTCGTAATGAACCAGGGCTTCATCGGCTTTGCCGTTGGCGATGGCTTCGGCAGCGGCCGTAGCGAGACGGCTTTCCACCGCTTGCCGCTGGCCTTGGGCGTCGTCAAGAGCGCCGGTCAGCGATGGTCGGTCGTAATGGTCGGCACAGCCGGACAGCAACAGTAGCACTGTCAGCACAGCGGCGAGGCGAGGGGAAGAGGGGTGTAACATCATGATGTGGTATCTCTTAAGGTACGGGCGTGTCGAGTTCGTTATCCGTCGCGAGACCAGCTTCGCCCTCGAGCGGGGGAAGGGGGGCGGGTTCGCTGCGGCTTTGGGCATTGGGCGGGATGGTGCCGGCAACGGGCGCCGCATCAAGGATAGGCGTCTCGCCGCTGATTTCCGGCAGAGCGGTGTTTTCTTCGCTGGGGACGGTGCTCACTTCATAGCAGCCATCCGGGCAGTAATAATATGAATTGGCGTTGCACCCTTCGTCCGCGCCGGTGCAAGACTTACGGATACGCACATAGGGGGCGGCGGCCGCGCTGACGATGATATCGCGCTCGAGGATGGTTTGCCCGTCTTGATCTAATACAAATAGCGAGGTGCTACCCGGTGCGCGCGGCATCACCAGCAACAGGCGCGGCGTTTCCATCATGACCTGAGCATGGGCCGGATTGGTGACCACCACACTGGCGGCGTCACGGTCGAGACGGATGATTTCAGTGCGGTCAGGCGTCAGGCGTAGCGCATCCCGCGGCGTCACCCGTGCGGCGTTTGTCGTCGTCGTCGTGGTGGTCGTTTTTGAGGTTTGTTGCACGACGGCAGCAGCGGGTACAGCGCTATCGTCGAGGAGGCGTTCAAGTAAAGCTTCGCCGCCATCTGCGCGCGCCGGCGTTACCCACGATTCGCCTTGGACAAAAATAACCAGCACGAGAACAAGCCAGAAACGCGTCACGCTGAATGTTTCCCCGAATAACCCCTGCCAAAAGCATTTTTGGCACCTTTTGCCATCATGCGGCATAGCGCCTGATCAAGTAAAGACATATGTCTTTGGAATCTCTCATTTTCCCGCACTTAAGGGAAATGATGTCTTTACCCAAGAAACATAGGATTCTTGTGGAATTTTAGTTCCCTTTAAGCGTATGACTGTCGCTGCTTTCCGCTCAACAACTGTTTTAACATAATTGTTGACGAAGCGTTAAAATTGCCCTATAAAAGGAGCACACCTAGGTGTAGGCAATTTTCTTAACTTTTTTGCGTTACCTTCATATGGTCGCTACGTATTTTCATACGTAGCGGACCTTGGGGGAAGGCAAAGCAAGCTTCGGCATACAAAAAAGAGGGTCAAATGATCGGCAACAATACCGCTACGCAGCAAAAAATCACTTTGCAGCCGCAACAAACCGTGGAAATTCTGGCCGCCAACGGGCAGGACATCTCGGTGGCTGGTACGGTTCAGGGGGCGACGCTCCAAGCCGGCGCCCTGGTTATTCGCTTCGCCGACAACTCAACCCTTATTGTCAAGAATTACAGTGATATCGCCGGCAAAGGCCCCCTGCCGACACTCACCACTGCAAATGGCGAGACGATTGCCCTCGACCGCCTGATCCAAGGTACCGAGCCTGCCGCCCCCGTCCGTCAAGCCGCCAATGCCGATGGTGACTTCACGCCGACTCTGACTGACGGTACGCCGGTTGCAGCACCCCAAACCCAATTGACCCAGACAGCAAACGCCGAAACCATCGCCATGCCGGCGGCGGGTGAAGATGTGGTGGTCAGCCTTGAAGAGGGTGTGAACTATATTTTCGGTTTCACCATGACCGACCCTGCCTCGGTCACCCAGCAGGGCAACCAGCTCGTCATCACCTTCAAAAATGGTGGCGAAATCATTATTCCGAATTTTGGCAACTTCAAGAACGATCCCAACGCCCCGCAAATCGCGCTGAAGGATGGCACCGCGCTGACCGCTAGCAACATGGGCGAAATTCTGGCGACGGCCGCTGAGCTGAACGCTGTTGAACCTGCGGCCGGTGCCGGTGCAGGTGGTGGCCGTGGCGGCTTTGGTTTCCAAAGCTCGTTCGCCGCGACACCTTTCGACGCGCTGGATCCGATTGGTCCGATTAATCCCACGTTGCTCAACTATAACGTCACCGATCGTCGGCCAGAGCCTATTCTGATCGATCCGGCGGCCCCTGGCGTTGTACCGCCTGGCCCGCCTACCCTGGTGACCAATGGCAATCAGGTATTTGAAGATGGCGGTCCCGTGGCCCCGTCGATTAACACGCAGCTTGGCCCTAACGCTACGCCCGGTTCTTATCTGGTCGTCACCAT
>JAIXUW010000333.1 GCA_027483355.1 Alphaproteobacteria bacterium | reverse complement strand
TGGCAACTCATCCTCTCGACCACAGGCGGTACACCCGATCAACTGTCTATTCGTAACCAGGGTGCAGGTGCTGGGCAGATCGGCATTTCTGGTTCTAACGTAACCTATGGCGGTGTGACAATTGGTACACTGGGTGGCGGGGCCAATGGCGCGCCTTTGGTGGTTGTCCTCAATGCCAGTGCCAATAACGCCGCGGTTGAAGCCCTCGTCGAAAACCTGACCTATCAAAATACCGCCAGCGGTAATCCCGCGCTCAGCCGTGACATTACGCTGAAGCTTGTGAATGCGGCGTCGACAGGGGCCGTGAATTGGACCGGCGTCTTTAAAGATGGTGTGAGCGGCGTCGATGGTCTGCATAATCCTCTTGGCTCGGTTATCAGCCCTGATGGTAAACATGTCTATGTGGCCAGCTATAATGACAGCGCTGTAGCAATTTTTAGCCGCGATGCATCGACCGGTGTGCTTAGCTATGTCGGCTTTGTCAAGGATGGCGTGGGTGGTGTCAGCGGTATCTCGGGTCCCTATGACGTCACTGTTAGCCCCGATGGCAAGCACGTCTATGTCGCCTCCTGGGCCGCCAGTGCAGTCGCTATTTTTAGCCGTAATGAAACAACGGGCGCGCTCACTTATCTCTCGCATCTGACGGATGGCGTCGGTGGCGTCGATGGTCTAGGTACAGCGCAGGAGGTGATCGTCAGTCAGGACGGTAATCATGTTTATGTATCAAGCCTGAGTGACACCGCAATTAGTGTTTTCCGTCGTGATACGCTAACGGGTTTTCTGACATACCTAAGTCTGATCAAGGATGGCGTTGGCGGTGTTGATGGTCTGAGTAACGTGCAGGGCCTGGTCGAAAGTCCTGACGGCAGACATATATATGCGACAGATTCTGTTGATGATGCGATTTCTATCTTCAGTCGCAATGCCGCGACGGGTCTGTTGACCTATATCGGCCTGATGAAAGACGGCGTCGGTGGCGTCGATGGTCTGGATGGTGCCCTTGAGCTGACCATTAGCCCTGATGGCAGGCATATTTATGCTGCGTCTTCGGTTGATAATGCGGTTTCGATTTTCAGCCGCGATATAACCTCGGGCACTCTTAGCTATGTCGGCCTGGTCAAGGATGGCGTCGGTGGGGTTGACGGTCTAGCCAGTTCGGCGGGTGTGACCATTAGTCCGGACGGATTGACCGTTTATGCATCTGGCCCAAGTGATAACGCAGTCGCTATATTCCAGCGCAATATCGTGACGGGTGCCTTAACCTATGTCGGACAAATGAAAGAAGATGTCGGCGGTGTCGATGGTCTTGCCTCCGCGCGTCACGTCATAACCAGTCCCGACGGCAAGAATATTTATGTGCTTGGTTTAAGCGATTTTTCAATAGCTTCTTTCTATCGAGATGTAGGCGATAATATTTCTACCACTGTATCCCTTTCGCTTACGCCCGACCCGCCGCCGGTGCTGGCGGACTGGTCGCTCGATACGCTTAATGCGGTCGCGGCACAGGCTGGCCCTCTTCTGCTGGACTCAAGTGTTACATTGAGTGACGGGCCTGTTAACTATAACGGCTGGAAGCTTGAAGTCGCTTCGTCGTTGTTGACAAGCGAAGATCAATTTGCGGTGCGTAATCAAGGCACCGGCGTCGGCCAAATTGGTGTATCAGGCGCTAATGTGACCTATGGAGGGGTAACCATCGGTACTCTCACTGGCGGTACCGCTGGCGCGCCTTTGTCGATTACGCTTAACACGAATGCCAATGCCGCGGCGGTTGAGGCGTTAATCGAAAATCTCACCTATCAAAATATGGCAGGTACAGCTACGCCAGGCCGTGATATCACGCTATCGCTGATTGACCGATTTGAAGATGGGTCTGTTATATTTATAAATAACACGCCTGCTCTTGGATTCGTTGCTTTCTCTGCAGATGGCGAGCATCTCTATTCGTTGCCCTTGTCCTCTCTCTACGGCAATTTTGCTCTGGTTCATTATACGCGCGATCCGGCAACTGGCGTTTTGACCTACTCTGATCATATCCTTAACGGAACCGGCGGGTTGACTGAGCTTAACAATCCTCAGGCTGTGACGCTGTCACCCGATGGTAAGCATATTTATGTATCCGCCTACAATACAAGTGCGATTATAATTTTCTCAATCAACCCTACCACGGGCGTACTTACCTATACGGCGACCGTGCAGGACGGCGTCGGCGGTGTGGATGGCATTCAGAATGTACGTAATATCTCAATTAGTAACGATGGAATTTATGCCTACGCGATCAGTAATATCGGCGATAACTCCATCGCTGTCTTCAGCCGTGATGCAACTACTGGCAACTTGACCTATCTGACCACATACAAAGATGGCGTTGGTGGTGTGGATGGTCTTAGTGGCGGCCTTTCTATTCGCCTTTCTCCAGATGAAGCATTTGTTTATGCAAGTGGCGGCGCTGACAATGCTATTGCGATCTTCTCGCGTTCATCATCTACAGGCCTGCTGACCTACATCGGTATGGTACAGGATGGCGTTGGCGGTGTTGATGGTTTGGGCTTTGTCGGTGATATAAGAATAACGAGC
Source organism: Alphaproteobacteria bacterium (assembly GCA_027483355.1). Classification (GTDB taxonomy): domain Bacteria; phylum Pseudomonadota; class Alphaproteobacteria; order Micavibrionales; family UBA2020; genus JAEXMB01. The sequence continues at coordinate 4,130 of JAIXUW010000333.1, read as the reverse complement.
GACGGTCGTTACTTATATGCCGTGGCCCGTAATGATGATGCCGTCGCTATCTTCGGACGCGACGCTGTTACGGGTATGCTTACCTATCAAGGCATGATGAAAGATGGCGTTGGCGGCGTTGATGGTCTTGACTTTGCCAGAGCGCTGGAGTTTTCGCCTGACGAGCGCTTCCTGTACGTTGGCAGCCGGGACGACAGCGCAATTGCAGTATTTGCGCGTGACACTGTTACAGGTGCGCTTACTTTCATACGAACATTGCGCGATGGCGTTGATGGCGTTAGCGGCGTTAACCAGCCGCGCGAAATCAGAGTTAGCCCTGATGGTCGGTTTGTTTATTTTATCAATAACGCGGGTGCAGGCGCGTCTCTCTTTGAATTCTACGATACTGCTACTGTTGAATACACACAGACGCTCACATTGGATATTACCCCGGTTCTCACCAACTGGTCACCGGCAGTTCTCAGTTTTGTCGCGACGCAATCGGCGCCCCAGCTGATTGATACTGATGTCACCCTGGCCAGCGGTCCTGCCCATTACAACAACTGGCAGCTGGTGCTGGGCACGACGGGTGGTCCGGATGATCAGCTCTCCATCCGCAATCAGGGCGCCGGCGCGGGACAGATCGGTGTGTCTGGTGCCAATATCACCTATGGCGGTGTCACGATTGGCACAGTCTCGGGCGGCGACGAGGGCACGCAGCTGGTCGTGACCCTCAACGCCAGTGCCAACCGCGCCGCTGTCGAGGCGTTGATTGAGAATCTGACCTATCAAAGCACAGCCAGCGGCGTGCCGATTATTGCCCGTGATCTGACCTTGCTATTAAATGATCCGAATGCCAGTGGCGCTTTGGAATTCCTTGATGTTTATAAGGACGGCATAAACGGGGTTGATGGTATCCAGAGTGCCTGGCAAACAACGATTAGCCCTGACGGTAGGCATATTTATGTCACAGGTATTGCCGAACACGCCGTTGGTATTTTCAGTCGTGATTTGACAACCGGCATACTAACGTACGTGGGCATGGTCAAGAATGGCGTAAATGGAGTTGATGGATTATTATCTGCTAATGCGATTGTTGTCAGCGCCGACGGTCGTCATGCTTATGTAGCGACATTTGATGGTGGTGGAACTATCGCCATGTTTAGCCGTGATATAGATACGGGACTTCTGACCTATATTGGGCATTTGACAGATAATGTGGGCGGTGTCGATGGCATTCAAGGCGCGCAGGGCATTTCAATCAGCCCGGATGGTACGAGTATTTATGTGACTGGTCCTGATGATCAGGGCGTCGCTATTTTTTCTCGTAATACCACGACAGGTCTCTTGGCATATGTAGACAAGTTGGAGCAAGGCGTAAATGGTGCAGATGGCATCGCTGATGCTTGGTATACAGCTGTCACACCCGATGGCAAGCAAGTTTTAGTAACGGATAGTGTTAACAGTAGTCTTGCTGTATTCGATAGAGATCCTGTAACCGGGCTTCTTACTTACGTCGATATTTTTGAGCATGGTGTGGGGGGCGTTCTGGGGCTTGTCAACGCGCGTTCAGCCACGCTGTCGCCAGATGGTGTAAGTATTTATGTGATGGGCCAAGTTGGCGGTATTGGCGTATTCGCACGCGATCCAGCAACGGGAATTATCACCTATGTCGAACATATCGCCAACGATCCAATCTATTTGAGCGGTGCTAGTTTTGGCGTGGTTAGCCCAGACGGTGCGCGTCTCTATGTTGCCAGTTACCTAAGCGATACAGTAACGGTTTTTGAGCGCAACCTCTCGACGGGTGCTTTGACCTATCTCTCGCATATGAAAGATAACACGGCCAGCGTTGATGGGATTGATGGCGCGCACGGCATCTCAATCAGCCCCGATGGGCGTTATATATATGCCAACGGTTTTGAAGACAGTGGTCTTGGTGTATTCGCGGTTGATCGGGGTATTAGCTTATTCGCAACCTCGACGCTCTCCCTCGACGTGCCGCCAACTGTGACGGGTTGGAACGTGGTTAATCCAAGTTTTATCGCAGCGCAGGCAGCACCCGTGCTGCTTGATACCGATGTAACTGTATTCAGCTCGCGTGCCAACTATGATGCTTGGAAGCTTAATCTATCCTCGACGGCCGCTACCGAAGATATCCTTGCTCTTCGTAACCAGGGCACTGGTGCCGGCCAGATCGGCATCAGTGGCAGTAACGTCACCTATGGTGGTGTAACCATTGGTGCCTTTACTGGTGGTACGGCAGGCGTGGCGCTTGAGGTGACTTTCAACGCCAATGCCACCAATGCCGCCGTCGAAGCGCTCATTGAAAATCTGACCTATCAAAACGTAGCCAGCGGCGCCCCAGTTTTTGATCGTCAATTAACTCTACGCCTGGACGATCCAGCCACTACGGGTGCACTCACCTTTACAGGATTCTCGCAAGATGGCGTTGGCGGCGTCGATGGTCTGGCCAGTGCTATAGCGGTTTTGGTCAGTAATGACGGTCTTCATGTTTATGCAGCGGGATATACAGATAACGCCATAGGAATTTTTAGTCGCGATACTCAGAATGGAATTCTAACCTATGTTGGTACTGTACAGGACGGTTTCGGCGGCGTTGATGGTCTGGCTGACATCCGTTCTCTGGCCATAAGCCATGATGGCAAGCATGTTTATGCGGTTGGCTATGCTGATGGTTTGGCTACCTTTAGTCGTAACGAAACAACTGGCGCTCTAACCTATCTCGGGGTGTTGAAAGACGGCGTTGGTGGCGTCGATGGCTTGGGCGGCGCTACATCTGTTATAGCCAGTCCGGACGGTAGGTCTGTTTATGTCACGAGTACCGGCGATGATGCGATAGCTTTTTTCAGTAGAGATCCAGTCAGTGGAGTTCTCGCTTATGTGGGCATGGCTAAAGATGGTATCGCGGGAGTTGATGGATTGAGTGGTGCTGTGGAGGCGACGCTTAGCCCAGACGGCCTCCATGTCTATGTCGCGGGCTATAATGATAACTCAGTGGCTGTTTTTTCCCGCGATCAAGCTACAGGTTCTTTGACTTACGTCGATATAATGAAAGACGGTGTTGGTGGGGTTGATGGCTTGTTGGGGGCTATTACCGTCACAGCGAGCCCTGATGGCAAGCATTTATACGTTGGAGGCCATAGTGATGCGGCAATCGCTCTTTTTGAGCGTAATCAAGTAACGGGTGCCCTCACATATATCGGTCTTCTTAAGGATAACACGGGTGGCGTTGACGGCCTTGAAGGGGTGATATCAATCAAGATTAGCCCTGATGGGAAACAGCTCTACGCTGCTAGCTATAATGAGAGCGCTATAGCGATATTTAACCGTGATGACGCCACGGGAATGCTTACTTATGAGGGCCTATTAAAAGATGGAGCAGGGGGTGTTGATGGTCTATTGCAGGCGCATGCGCTGGCTGTTAGCTATGATGGGCGCCATATATATGCCACTGGCTATAACGATAATGCTCTTGCCTTCTTTGCACGTGATAGTGCGACCAGTATAACTATCAATTCGAGTTTGATGCTGCAGAATGACGCGCCCACCGGGGCTAATAACACGGTGACCATCCTGGAAGACGGCAGCCATACCTTCGCGGCCGTTAACTTCGGCTTTAGCGACATTGATGTGGGTGACAGCCTCTCGGCTGTCCGTATCGACACCTTGCCCGCTACCGGCACGTTGCAAGTGAGCGGCGTTGACGTCACCCTGGGCCAGGTGATCACCGCCGCCAACATCGGCAACCTGGTCTATACGCCCCCCGCCAATGCTAACGGTGCGGCCTATGCGAGCTTTACCTTCAGTGTGCGCGACCAGGCGGGTGCCTATGACGCGGCACCCAATACGCTGACGGTGGATGTGACCGCCGTTAACGACGCCCCCACCGGCGCCAACAACACGGTGACCATCCTGGAAGACGGCAGCCATACCTTCGCCGCTGGTAACTTCGGCTTCTCGGATATTGATGTGGGTGACAGCCTCTCGGCGATCCGCATCGACACCTTACCGGCTACCGGTACCCTGCAGCTCTCCGGCGTTGACGTCACCCTCGGCCAGGTGATCACCGCCGCCAACATCGGCAACCTGGTCTATACGCCGCCCGCCAATGCCAATGGTGCGGCCTA
>JAIXUW010000040.1 GCA_027483355.1 Alphaproteobacteria bacterium | reverse complement strand
GGTATGAGCAAAGAGGAAATCCTCGATGCTTTCTATGACACTGTATCGTATGAAAAAACCAAAGATGGTTGGAAGACTGCTTATGTGGCCGACCGCTATCGCGGTATCAAGCTGAAGTTTGACCTGGTTGACGCCAAAGGCGGCAAGGTCAAAGTTGCAGCCGGCACCAAAATCACCGCCCGTCAGGCCCGCAAACTGGAAGAAGACGGCCTGCAAGAAGTCATCATCCAGCAAGAAGAACTGGTCGGCAGCTATCTGGCGCGTGGTATCAGTGATGAAACCACCGGTGAAGTCGTGTTCGAAGCGGGTGACGAAATCGATGCAAAAGGCATCGAAAAGCTGGAAAAGATGGGCCTTAAAACCATCGATATCCTGGGCATCGACCATATCAACGTCGGCCCCTATATCCGCAACACCCTGGCCGCTGACAAGTGCCGCAACCGCGAAGACGCGCTTGTAGACATCTATCGCGTCATGCGTCCCGGCGAGCCACCCACATTGGAATCGGCAGATGCGCTGTTCCGTGGTTTGTTCTTTGATTTCGAGCGCTATGACCTGTCGCCGGTTGGCCGCGTCAAAATGAACGCGCGTCTCGATTTCAAAACCGACGACCAGGTACGTGTTCTGCGCAACGAAGACATCTTCTCGATCCTGGGTATCTTGGTCGATCTGAAAGATGGCCGCGGTGAAGTGGACGATATTGACCACCTGGGTAACCGTCGCGTGCGTTCGGTTGGTGAGTTGATGGAAAACCAGTGCCGCGTTGGCCTGATGCGTATGGAGCGGGCGATCCGCGAGCGTATGTCGTCGGTCGATATCGATACCGCCATGCCGCATGACCTGATCAATGCGAAACCTGCGGCTGCCGCTGTACGTGAATTCTTTGGTTCATCGCAGCTGTCACAGTTTATGGATCAGACCAACCCCTTGTCGGAGATCACCCACAAGCGCCGTATGTCGGCCCTTGGGCCAGGTGGTTTGACCCGCGAGCGCGCTGGCTTCGAAGTCCGCGACGTGCACCCGACCCACTATGGCCGTATCTGCCCAATTGAAACGCCGGAAGGTCCGAACATCGGTCTGATCAACTCGCTGTCGACCTATGCGCGGATCAACCAGTATGGTTTCATCGAAAGCCCGTACCGCAAAATTACTAACGGCAAAGTCACCGACGAAGTGATTTATATGTCGGCGATGGAAGAGGGAAAATACACCATCGCGCAGGCGAACTCGGACCTCAACGACAAGGGCCAGTTCACCAGTGATCTGGTATCGTGCCGTAAAGGTGGTGACTACATCCTGTCGCCCCCCGATCAGATCGACATGATTGACGTTAGCCCCAAGCAGATTGTCTCGGTGGCCGCGGCCCTCATCCCGTTCCTGGAGAACGACGATGCGAACCGCGCGCTGATGGGATCGAACATGCAACGCCAGGCCGTGCCGCTGCTGCGCTCGGACGCGCCGCTGGTTGGTACCGGTATGGAAGGTGCTGTTGCCCGTGACTCAGGGGCTGCCATTACCGCCTTGCGTTCGGGTGTCGTCGATCAGATTGATGCTGACCGTATCGTTATCCATGCGAGCGATGAGAAAGACAGCTCGAAATCGACGGTTGATATCTACAAGCTGAAAAAATTCACCCGTTCGAACCAGTCTACCTGCATCACCCAGCGCCCGCTGGTGAAAGTGGGTGACCGCGTGGAGCAGGGTGATATTATTGCCGACGGTCCCTCGACTGACCTGGGTGAATTGGCACTGGGCCGCAACGCCCTGGTCGCCTTTATGCCCTGGAATGGTTACAACTACGAGGATTCTATCCTGATTTCCGAACGCATCGCGCGCGACGACGTTTTCACTTCGATCCACATCGAAGAATTCGAAGTCATGGCCCGCGATACCAAGCTGGGTCAGGAAGAAATCACCCGCGACATCCCCAACGTCGGCGAGGAAGGCCTCAAGCATCTTGATGAAGCCGGTATCGTCTACATCGGTGCGGATGTGAAAGCAGGCGATATTCTGGTCGGTAAAGTCACCCCCAAAGGTGAATCGCCGATGACGCCGGAAGAAAAGCTGCTCCGCGCCATCTTTGGTGAAAAAGCATCTGACGTAAAAGACACGTCGCTTCGCGTGCCGCCCGGTATTTCGGGCACCATCGTCGAAGTGCGCGTCTTTAACCGTCGCGGCGTCGATAAAGATCAGCGTGCGTTGTCGATTGAACGCGCCCAGATCGAACAGCTGGCGAAAGATCGCGACGACGAACGCCGCATTTACGAGCGTGGCTTCTACGGCCGCATGAAAGAAGTGCTGGTCGGCAAAACCATCGTCAAGCCGGTCGAAGGCCTGAAAAAAGGCGACAAAATCACCGCTGAAACCCTCGATGCGATCCGTCGCGGCGAGTGGCGTGAGATTGTCGTCGATAACGACAAAGTCATGGGCGACATCGAAAGCATGGCGGCCACCTTTGATCGCGCGATCGAAGATCTGAACCAGCGTTTCGAGAACAAGGTCGAAAAACTGCAGCGCGGCGATGAAATGCTGCCGGGCGTCATGAAGACGGTTAAAGTCTTTATTGCCGTCAAACGCAAACTGCAGCCCGGTGATAAAATGGCCGGCCGTCACGGTAACAAGGGTGTCGTCTCGAAGGTTATGCCGATCGAGAACATGCCCTATCTGGAAGACGGTACCCCCGTTGACCTGGTGCTGAACCCGCTGGGCGTACCATCCCGTATGAACGTGGGCCAGATCCTGGAAACCCACATGGGTTGGGCGACCGCGCAGATCGGCAAGCAGATCGGCGAGATCATCGACCGTTATCAAGTGGCAGCCGAGACCGAGCGTAACAAGCTAGAAAAAGACCTCGAGATCAAGCTGAAGCAAGCCTACGGCGAGACCGCGTATAAAGAAGACGTTGCCACACTGAGCAAAGAAGATCTGTTCGAAATGTGCGGCAATATTCGTTCGGGCGTGCCCATCGCGACCCCCGTTTTTGACGGCGCGGTCGAGGCGGACATCAACCAGATGCTTGATTACGCAGGTTTGCATCGCTCAGGCCAGGTCAAACTGGTCGACGGTCGTACCGGCGAATACTTCGAGCGTGCGGTAACCGTTGGTTACATGTACATGCTGAAACTGCACCACCTGGTCGACGACAAGATCCACGCGCGTTCGATCGGTCCTTACTCGCTTGTCACGCAGCAGCCGCTGGGTGGTAAGGCGCAGTTCGGCGGTCAGCGCTTCGGCGAGATGGAAGTCTGGGCGCTGCAAGCTTACGGCGCTGCATACACCTTGCAGGAAATGCTCACAGTTAAATCGGATGACGTTGCGGGCCGCACCAAGGCGTACGAGTCAATCGTGCGCGGTGACGATACCTTTGAGATCGGGATTCCTGAATCCTTCAACGTTTTGGTCAAGGAATTGCGTTCCTTGGGTCTTAACGTCGATCTTAAGCAATCGGCCAATAACTAATTCACGCGGAGTACAGTGACTATGAATGAGATCATGAACCTTTTCGGTCAAGTCGGCGCCACGCAGGGCTTTGACCAGATCCGCATCTCGATTGCCAGCCCCGACCAGATCAACTCCTGGTCGTTCGGCGAGATCAAGAAGCCGGAAACCATCAACTATCGTACCTTCAAGCCGGAAAAAGACGGTTTGTTCTGTGCACGCATTTTTGGTCCTGTGAAGGACTACGAATGCCTGTGCGGCAAATACAAACGGATGAAGTACAAAGGCATCATCTGCGAGAAGTGCGGCGTCGAGGTCACCTTGTCCAAGGTGCGTCGCGACCGCATGGGCCATATTGCGCTGGCGGCTCCCGTTGCGCACATCTGGTTCCTGAAATCGCTGCCCTGCCGTATCGGCCTGATGCTCGACATCGCGCTGAAGGATCTCGAGAAGGTTCTGTACTTTGAATCGTTCATCGTGACCGACCCCGGCATGACCACCATGAAACAGCTGCAATTGCTGTCGGAAGAAGAATATGCCGATGCGGTTGATAAATTCGGCGAAGACAGCTTCAAGGCCGGTATCGGCGCGGAAGCGCTGAAAGTCCTGCTGGCGGCGATTGATCTGGATGCGGAAAAAGCGCGTCTGGAAGAAGAACTGCTGGGGGCTGGCTCGTCTGATGCCAAGAAAAAGAAAATCGTCAAGCGTCTGAAGCTGGTCGATGCTTTCCTGCAATCGGGTACGCGTCCTGAGTGGATGATCCTTGATGTGGTGCCGGTTATTCCGCCCGAACTGCGTCCGCTGGTGCCGCTCGATGGCGGCCGTTTTGCGACGTCCGATCTGAACGATCTCTATCGCCGCGTCATCAATCGTAACAACCGTCTGCGTCGCCTGATTGAACTGCGCGCGCCCGACATCATCGTGCGCAACGAAAAGCGTATGCTGCAAGAAGCGGTCGATGCCCTGTTCGACAACGGTCGTCGTGGCCGCGTCATCACCGGCACCAACAAGCGTCCGCTGAAATCGCTGGCCGATATGCTGAAAGGCAAGCAAGGTCGCTTCCGTCAGAACCTTTTGGGTAAACGCGTCGACTATTCGGGCCGTTCGGTCATCGTGGTCGGTCCTGAATTGAAGCTGCACCAATGTGGTTTGCCGAAAAAGATGGCGCTCGAGCTGTTCAAACCGTTCATCTACAATCGTCTGGCGCTCTATGGTCTGGCCTCCACGGTTAAGGCCGCCAAGCGCATGGTGGAAAAAGAACGTCCGGAAGTGTGGGATATCCTCGAGGAGGTTATCCGCGAACACCCGGTTCTGCTCAACCGCGCGCCAACGCTGCACCGTCTGGGCATTCAGGCTTTCGAGCCGACTTTGATCGAGGGTAAAGCCATTCAGCTGCACCCGCTGGTCTGTACTGCCTTTAACGCCGACTTTGACGGCGACCAGATGGCGGTGCACGTGCCCCTGTCGATTGAATCGCAGCTGGAAGCCCGCGTTCTGATGATGTCCACCAACAACATTCTGCGCCCGGCCGATGGTAAGCCGATCATCGTTCCATCGCAGGATATCGTTCTGGGTCTCTATTACCTGTCGCTGGCCTTTGACGGCCTGAAGGGCGAGGGCACGCTGTTCAAGGATTACGCCGAGATTGAAATGGCGTTGTTCGCGGGCACCGTTCACCTGCATTCGAAAGTCAAGGCGCGTTACAAAACCGTCGATAGCGAAGGTGAACCCACCACGCTGGTCGTCGACACGACGCCGGGTCGCATGCTGATGGCGCAGGTTCTGCCGCGTCACCAGAACGTGCCTTTCGAAGTGCTGAATCGCGTTCTCACCAAAAAAGACGTGTCCAACCTGATCGACGTGGTTTATCGCCACTGCGGCCAGAAAGAGACCGTTATCTTCTGTGACCGTATCATGGCACTGGGCTTCACGCATGCGTGCAAGGCTGGCTTGTCGTTCGGTAAAGATGACCTGATCATTCCCGATGCCAAAGGCCGCCTGGTGGCCGAAGCGCAGACGAAGGTCAAGGAATTCGAGCAGCAGTACCAAGATGGTCTGATCACCAAAGGTGAGAAGTACAACAAGGTCGTCGACATCTGGTCGGCCTGCACGGACGATATCACCACCGAGATGATGAAAGTCATCTCGCAGCCGGGTGAAAACGGCTATATGAACTCGGTCTATATGATGGCCCATTCGGGCGCGCGTGGTTCGACCATGCAGATCCGTCAGCTGGCCGCCATGCGCGGTCTGATGGCGAAACCATCGGGCGAGATCATCGAAACGCCGATCGTGTCGAACTTCAAGGAAGGTCTTACCGTTCTTGAATACTTCAACTCGACCCACGGTGCCCGTAAGGGTCTGGCCGATACCGCGTTGAAAACGGCGAACTCGGGTTATCTGACTCGTCGTCTGGTTGACGTGGCGCAGGATGCGATCATCACCGAAAACGATTGCGGCACCGACAGTGGCTTTACTGTCCGCCCCGTGATCGAAGGCGGCGATGTCGTGGTCTCCTTGTCCGAGCGTATCCTTGGACGCAGTGCTGCCAAAGACGTGCTGGACCCCATCATGGGCGATGTGATCGTGCCAGCAGGCGAGATCATCACCGAGCAAACCGCCGAGCAGATTGAAACCGCGGGCATCGACACTGTCGAAGTTCGTTCGGTCCTGACCTGCAAGTCGAAAGACAATGGCATCTGTGCCAAGTGCTATGGTCGTGACCTGGCGCGCGGTACGGCGGTCAACCAGGGCGAGGCCATCGGCGTGATGGCGGCCCAGTCGATTGGTGAGCCCGGTACTCAGCTGACCATGCGTACCTTCCACATTGGTGGTGCGGCCCAGCGGGGTGCGGCGCAATCGTCTGCGGAGGCGGCCTTCGACGCGACTGTCGAAATCCGTAACCGCGCGGTGGTGACCAACTCCGAAGGCGTCAACATCGTCATGGGTCGCAACACCGAGATCGTGTTGCTCGACAAGCAGGGTCGCGAACGCGCGAACCACCGCTTGCCTTATGGTGCCAAGCTTTTGGTGGCCGAAGGCGACAAGATCAAGCGCGGCGCCAAGCTGGCTGATTGGGATCCGTACACGGCCCCCATCATCATCGAAAAAGACGGTATGGTCCTTTACGGCGATCTGGTGGAAGGTCTTTCCATCCGCGACGAAATGGACGAAGCAACCGGTATCTCGTCGAAAGTCGTTACCGACTGGCGTCAGCAACCGCGTGGCAGCAACCTGAAGCCGCGTATTACCCTGACCGACGACAAAGGCAAGGTGATCAAGCTCCCGAACGGGCTTGAAGCCAATTACTACATGCCCGTCGGCGCCATTCTGGGCGTGGACAACGGTGGACTGGTCAAGGCCGGTGACATCGTGGCGCGTATCCCGAAAGAAACCTCGAAAACGCGCGACATTACCGGTGGTTTGCCGCGCGTGGCCGAATTGTTCGAAGCCCGTCGCCCCAAAGATTTCGCGATTATCTCGGAAATTGATGGTCAGGTGGAATTCGGCAAAGACTACAAGCAAAAGCGTCGCCTGATTGTCAAGCCGACCGACGGCAAGAGTGAGCCGCGCGAGTACCTGATCCCGAAAGGCAAGCACGTTGCCGTCAACGAGGGCGATTACGTCCGCCGTGGCGATGCGCTGCTCGAAGGATCGATGGTACCGCACGACATTCTGGCGGTCATGGGCGTCGAAGCCCTGGCCGACTACCTCATCAACGAGGTACAGGACGTCTACCGCTTGCAGGGTGTGAAGATCAACGACAAGCACATCGAAGTCATTATTCGCCAAATGTTGCAGAAAGTGGAAGTAACCGACGCCGGTGACACCACCCTGATCACGGGCGAACAGGTTGACCGCGAGGAGCTGGCCGAGATCAACGCCCGCGTGCCCAAAGACAAGAACATCGCCAAAGGCGTGCCAATGCTGCAGGGTATTACCAAAGCCTCGCTGCAGACGCGCTCCTTTATCTCGGCGGCGTCCTTCCAGGAAACGACCCGTGTCTTGACCGATGCTGCCATCAACGGCAAAACGGACAAGCTGATCGGTCTGAAAGAAAACGTCATCGTTGGCCGCCTGATTCCGGCGGGTACTGGTGCCTTTGTTCACAAACTCAAGCGCATCGCGCTCGAGCGTGACCAGAACGCCTTGGCGGCGTCCGCTGCCAATAGCGCGCTGCTCAGTGACGAGGGTGCGCCGGCCGATCTGGTTGAAGGTGATGCTGTCAAAGGCAAAGCTGCCAACGGCTGATAGATAGTGTCTTCTCTGGCTGTCAGCGTGTTCTTTCGCTGGTGTTCAGTGCGGCATTCAGAATAAAAAAGGCGGGGCCACAAACCCCGCCTTTTTTCTTGTTTATCAAAAGGTTGGATAGAGTTACCGCCTGCTATTTATTATTGACATAATGAATAACGATTTGTAGTGTGGGCCATAACCATCCAGGCTATTGACTGTAAGCTCAGCCAATACACAGCACATCTTAGAAAGTCTGTTCTTTAATGAAAAAATTGAGCGCTGCCTCAAAAGCTTTCACCGATCACGTTGTTCCTTATGATCGCACGGCGGAAACACGGGCAAGCGAATACGACCGGCTTGACCCGGCCTCTATGTATAAGCCGTTGTTGTCTTTGTTGCCGCCCAAGGGAAGCGATGTACTGGACGTTGGTGCCGGCTCGGGCCGTGATGCGCAGTGGCTGGCAGTACAGGGCTATCGCGTTGTCGCGGTTGAGCCATCGGCGGGTCTGCGTGCCTATATCGACGCCAAAGCGAAAACAGCGGGCGGGCGCATTGAGGCACGTGATGGAATGTTGCCGCAATTAGCAACCATCAAGGTCGACGAGAAATTCGACCTGATTTTGCTGGGTGCCGTTTGGCAACACGTACCGCCGAAAAGCCGTAAAGAGGCCTTTAATCGTATGGCGACCTGTCTGAAGCCCGGTGGCGTGATCTATATGCTGCTGCGCGAAGGGCCTCCACCAACCGACCGTAAAATGTATCGCGTCACCGCCACGGCGGCCGCACGCCTGGCCCACGCCAACGGGCTGCAAGCCATTGATCTGCAACAAGGCGAGGCGGCGGACTTGTTGGGTCGCAACGCCGTGCGCTGGACGGCTTTTGCGGCGCGGAAAAAATGAGCGAACATCAGAAACTGACAGGCAATGGGTTTGATTATCTGCTTTTTCCGTCTGAGGGGACTGCCAAAAGCCTGATCGTTCTTTTTCATGGCAACGGGGCCAACGCCATCAATATCAAGCGCTGGATCGGCATCCTGCGCGCGGAAAACAAAGATGCCGATATCATTTCAATCGAAGGGCCGGTGCTGATGGATATATCGGCGAAGGTAAGGGAAAAATACAACATTCCGCCCGATGAGACTCTGCGGTCATGGTTTCAGATGGAAAGTATTTGGGGATTGATCAAGCATCTGAGCGCGTATGTATTTAACCGCGTCGCTTTGTTCCGCAATCTGAACGGCTTTATCGATGCACGGCTGGCCGAGCGTTCCTTGCAGGATGACCGCTTGCTGATTGCAGGGTTGTCGCTCGGGGGTATTGTCGCGGGACATACGGCGCTTGCCCGCAGCAAAGCCTGTGCCGGACTGGTGTTGTCGGCCACCGCCGTACTGCCGGGGCTTCGGGTCAAAACCAAGCCTCAGACGCTGGTGGTTATTGGTACAGAAGATACGATCTTTTATGGCGGCAAAACGCCGAAAAACTTTCTGGTGCGTCAGTTCGCGCGCGCCGCGTCGCGCGTGGGCCTGACCCATGCGGCCACGGTCAAACGTCTTCAGAAAAGATCTGTGCCACTAGAGGCGCGGGTCTATGCGGATATGCCGCATCTGCCAAGCGATGAGGCCTATGCCTATACAGCGCGATTTATGGCGCAGCGTCTGGGTTAGACGTCAGACGGTGGGGCTGTGCTGGGTAAGCTTGGGGTTCTTGACGGGTATCGCCAAAGATCCCTGCAAGCGTTTGCAGGCGGTGGGGTAATCGGGCGTGTTCAGCGCTTCGATTTGGGCCTGGGTGATGCCGTGGCGGGCGATGCTGATCAGTTGATGCATTGACGAGGTGAGGGCACCCGGCGTCAGCGCCGCTGCGCGATAGAGAATTTCGGCAAGTTCGGCACAGAAGTCTTTCAAATTGCCACGACCATAGGGCACATCAAGGAATTTGCCGCCGTGATGAGCCACGGCCTGACGTGAGGCCACCAGATTGGCGGCGAAATCGTCGCAATCGGGGGTCATGCCGTAGGTTTGCAGCAGGCCTTGCAATTGGGCCGCGGCCTCGGGGTCGCGGAGCAACAGGCAGATAAAACCAGGCGCCGTCAGTGCCCCCAGTTCACCGCTATCAAAGCCGCGAAACTCGACACGCTTGCCGGTGGCGATACCATCTTCGTCGCGGATATTACAGACCTTCAGGTCGTGATACAAAAAGCTTTCGGCTAGATCGAAGTTGGAGCGGGTGTTGAGGCCCAAGGCCGCCAGATCACGGAAGGGCAGGGGGTGTTCGGGCCAGACCACTTCGCCCGTCGCGTCGTAATAAAACAACATGTCATTGTTGAAAACCTGTTCGGCGTGGCGGCGGATGAAATTATCGCCGTCTTTTGCCTGCAGGAAACTGTCGGGGATGCCGCCGACCGCGCCAAAATCGCCGTACCAGGCGGCACGGGGATGTTCCTTGCGTGCATCGCGGCCACCCTCGATAAAGGCCGGATGATTGGCAAAGAGCGCGAAAATCACCGGGGACAAAGCGTAACCGGTTGCCAGTACGTTGTAGAGGTCGGCGCTATCGGCATAAGAGACGCTGACTTGCGTGCTGGTACACAGCAAGGTGACTTTCAAAAACGACGGATGCTTGAAACGCGCCATGCCTTCAACCAGACCGCGCGCGCGTTCGCGATCGACCAGATTTTCACGGGCGCTGTCGAGGGTCGCAAAAGGCAGCTGCGCTGTGCCCACCGATAAACCGGCGGCGGCGACAGCGCGGGTGAAACGCTCCCAGCCGTCTTGCACGGTCGTGTTCAGGCGAGCAAGCTCGATCACGCGAAAGGCGGGGCTGGCGTATTCAAGGGCGCTGGCCATTTCGAGTTGTGCGGGATAGCCCTCGGCTTTTAACAGCTCTACCAGGGTCGCGCATTCGGCGGCGGTGGCGCCGCGCAGCTGACCTTTCGCATCGCGGGCATAGAGCGAGATTTCGGTTTCCATGCCGATGGTCTGGCGCGGGGGGGTCAGGCCGTTGCCCTGATAGAGGTCGAGAATGTCGGCGGGGGAATGGATAAGGGTTGTGTCGTCTTTACGGACTTCGGTCATGATGGCACCTGAATGGATAGAGATAAGGGCGGCGGATAAATTAAAATCCGCGCCGCATTCGGGTGCTGGGCTTCTGTGGCCGATCTGTTAAGTTTGACGTCATTGAAGAACTCTAACTGATGTTCCATAAGTATGCAAATAGATTTACGTGGCAATGCACAAGAAAACCGGCGCCGTCTGGCCGAGACCCGCGGCAAGGCGAGGGCCGTCCGACCTGAGCAATTGATCCGCGATATGGCCTGGACCGAGCGCAGCATCACCCAATGGGCGCTGATGGAGGCGCTGGCCTTCGCCGAGCGGGCCGGCATCGTTATCTGTGGTTTCTTATTTTTATTCAATGAAAACAGAGACTTTTGGACATTCTGGGGGCTCTTTTTCGTCGTCGCCAATGTCGTTTTCCTGGCGCCGGTTTTCGGCATTTTGGTCTTTATGACCGAAAGACTGGCCTATCGCGCCCGGTGCTGGATGAAAAAGCCTGTGATTTCAATGCAGCAATTGAAGTGGCTGGGCCGGGCGGTGCATTTCTTCTGGCTGCCGCTGATGATTGTGGGGACGACCGCCTTTTTCGATATTTTCGACCGCCTGGCCCCGGTGAGCGGGCCGCTTGATTTCTGGCGGTCTTTGTTTACCTGACTTTAAGCCGGGTGGTACTATGGTGGTATCTCGCTGTCAGCTTTTAAATCAGGATGCCTCATGACCGATCTTTCGAATAATCCGTTGATCAACCCGCCCAAGCTGCCCTATGACGCGCCGCCGCTGGATATCGTCAAGACGGAGCATTTCTTGCCGGCGATCAAGGCGGCGGTTGCCGAGGCGCGCGCCGAGGTGGAGGCGATCAAGACCAATCCGGCAGCACCCAGCTTTGACAACACCATTGTCGCCTTGGAAAATTCGGGCAAGACGATGAGCCGCGTGGGTTCGATCTTTTCTAACCTTTCGTCATCGAATGCGGATGATGCGCTGCGCGCCATCGAAGAAGAATTCGAGATTGAAATGGTAAAGTTTGGCAATGACGTCAGTCTTGATCCCGTTCTCTTTGCGCGCGTCAAAGCGGTCTATGATAACCGCACCGCCTTCAACCTGACGCCAGTGCAAAATCGCCTGCTTGAAAACAGCTATAAAGGATTTGTGCGTGGTGGCGCCTTGTTGGACGAGGCGGGCAAACAACGCCTGCGCGAAATCAGTGAAAAAATGAGCGAGCTGACCACGAAATATGCGCAGAATGTGGTGAAATCCACCGCCGCCTATGAGCGGGTGATTGATAATGAAGCCGAACTGGCAGGCCTGCCCGAGCGCGTGAAGAACAATTATAAATCAGCCGCCGATGCCAAAGGATTGACGGGGAAATGGCTGATCAAACTGTCGCCGCCGCCCGTTGATATTGCCACCCATGCCGAAAACCGGGCTTTACGCGAAGAGATCTATCGCGCCCGGCTCAATGTCGCTTACAAGGGTGAATTTGATAACAGCGCGATTGCATTGGATATTGTGCGGCTGCGCTTTGAGCGTGCCAAGCTGCTGGGTTTTGAGACCCACGCTGATTTTGTTCTGGCCGAGCGTATGGCGAAAAACCGCAAAACGGTCGAAGATTTTCTGGCGACCAACAAAGTTGCTTATCGCGCCGCCGCCGAAGCGCATAAGCGCGAGGTCGAGGATTTTGCCCGCAAGCAAGGCTTCAGCGAGACTTTCCAGCCGTGGGATTTCGCCTTTTACGAGCGGATGCTGCAGGAAGAAAAATTCTCCCTTGATGTCGAGGCGCTGCGCCCGTATTTCGAGTTGAACAACGTGCTGAAGGGGATGTTTGCGCATGCCGAAAAACTTTTTGGCATCAAAATCAGTGAACAACCCGACGGTAAATATCCGGTCTATCACGCCGACGTCAAAGTCTATGAAGTGACGGATGCCAAAACGGGCGAAATGCTGGGGCCGTTTTACACCGATTTCTATGCGCGGGCAGGATTGAAACGCGGCGGCGCCTGGATGAGTTCGTTCCGGGAACGTGCGGGCGATCAGGTTCCTTTGATCACCAATAACTGTAACTACGAAAAGCCCGGCGACGGCAGCCCTGTTTTGCTGTCGTTTGACGAAGTGACCACCATGTTCCATGAATTTGGCCATGGCTTGCATGGTCTCCTGGCCAAGGGGCCGTATGGTTCGCTGAATGGCACCAACGTCAAATGGGATTTCGTCGAATTGCCGTCACAAGTGCAGGAAAACTGGGCCCGCAGCAAAGCGGTCTTGGACACTTTTGCGGCCCATCATCAAACCGGCGAAAAACTGCCGGCCGATATGATCCAAAAGCTGATCGAGATGGAAAACTTTGGGGCTGGTTTCTTTGGGCTGCGCCAGACGTTTCTGGGTGCCCTCGATATGGCCTATCATGGCGTTGACCCCAGCACGATTACCAGTATTGAAGAAGTCGAAGATCGCATTGTCGCCGAAACACAGCTCTTTCCGCGTGTGGCGGGGCCAATGTCGGCGGCCTTCGGGCATATCTTCGCTGGCGGTTATTCTGCCGGCTATTACAGCTATAAATGGGCCGAGGTGCTGGACGCCGATGTTTTCGCGGCCTTTGAAAAATCGGGCGATCTCTACCACCCGGATCTGGCCGCGAAGCTGCGTAAACTCTATGAGAGTGGCGACAACGAAGACCCCGCTATTCTGTTTGAAAACTTGATGGGCCGTGGACCTGACGCCGAGGCACTGTTCCGTCGCCAGGGCATCACCCCACCGCCCAAAGCAGGCGGGCAGGGCCCACGGCCGCCGGCGCCGTAATTTAGAGCTTCCTTCTTCCCTGGAGGAGAACAAAGCCCCCGTCTTGCAAAAGGCGGGGGTTTTTGTATCGGCTAACAAAAAAGCGCCAGCCACGGGTGGGGCAGGCGCCGGAGGTATATAAAGTAGAAGACAGACAACCCGGATCGGTCTTGGTACGGCTGCTGCCTTTCGGCCCTGACCGGATTGGCAAGCGACACGCCTGCCTGTCTTCCGGCTCTGAATATGGGGGGATTCGGACGGGCAGGCAAGGGGCGGGACGGAACGATTCGTAAATGGCGGGCGTTAAGCACGGAGAGGCGGTTGTGTCGGAGGCGCCTGACAGCGCCCACGATTTCGAGTAATATTATTGCTTAATTAATATTAATAACAAAATTATATAACCAAAACTCGACGATCTATCCGTCAGGATTGGAAAAAACACGCCCGTGAAATTTTCCGTCAAACAGTGCTTGACGCTTGCCAAAGGCATGGCATATATTCCGCACGCTCAAAGGATGGGCTGGCGGTAAGCGTGATTCATGCGCTTAAACGCAGTCCAGTTTTTTTAACCGTCTTCCACGGGAAAAGAGGAAGTGCCCTGATCATGGATCAGCGCTCTGCTTTTTTATCCCACAGACTTTGGATATTCGGTTCGAACTGGCACTATGTGCCTTCTCATCCTCCTGACAACGCAATTCAATTTGTTGCAACTGGAAAAAGAAGGCTTTCGCATATGCCAACAGTTAATCAGCTCGTCCGTTTTGGGCGCGTTAAACAGGTTAAACGCAAGAGAAATGCGGACCTGCAGCAGAACCCGCAAAAACGCGGCGTTTGCACACGTGTTTATACCACGACCCCGAAAAAACCAAACTCGGCGCTGCGTAAAGTCGCCCGGGTACGCTTGGTTAATGGTCGTGAAGCGGCTTGCTACATTCCCGGTATCGGTCACAACCTGCAGGAACACTCGGTGGTTCTGGTGCGCGGCGGCCGTGTGAAGGATTTGCCAGGTGTTCGCTATAAAGTCATCCGCGGCGCGCTCGATACCCAAGGTGTTGATAAGCGTCGTCAAGCACGTTCACGCTACGGCGCGAAGCGTCCCAAATAATTGAGCCAAGAGGTTTTGATCCATGTCACGTCGTCACGCCGCTAAAAAACGCGAAATTCTGCCCGATCCGAAGTACAACAACCTGAAGGTTGCCAAGCTGATCAACACCATCATGCAAGATGGTAAAAAGTCGGTTGCCGAGCGTATCGTTTATGATGCTTTCGATATCATTGTGTCGAAGACCAAGCGCGACCCCATCGAGTTCTACATGGAAGTCCTCGAGAAGGTAAAACCAAGCGTTGAAGTTAAATCGCGTCGCGTCGGTGGTGCCACCTATCAGGTGCCCGTCGAAGTACGCCCAGCACCGGCCGAGCGTAAAGCCAACGGCTGGCTGGTTCTGCATGCCACCAAGCGCGGCGACAAGTCGATGGCGCAGCGTCTGGCATCGGAAATGATGGATGCAGCCAACGAACGCGGCGGCGCTGTTAAAAAGCGTGAAGAAACCCATAAGATGGCCGAAGCCAACCGTGCTTTCGCCCACTTCCGCTGGTAATAGATTTTAGGGAACAGGGACCACACAATGGCTACCGCAAAATATCCTCTCAATCGCTATCGCAACATCGGCATCATGGCTCACATTGATGCGGGTAAAACGACGACGACCGAGCGCATCCTGTATTACACCGGCAAATCGCACAAAATCGGCGAAGTGCACGAAGGTGCTGCGACCATGGACTGGATGGAGCAGGAACAAGAGCGCGGCATCACCATTACCTCGGCTGCCACCACCTGTTTCTGGAACGACCACCGCATCAACATCATCGACACCCCGGGCCACGTTGACTTCACGATTGAAGTTGAGCGGTCTTTGCGCGTTCTCGATGGTTCCGTCACCGTGTTTGACTCGGTTGCCGGCGTTGAGCCGCAGTCGGAGACCGTTTGGCGCCAGGCCGACAAATACGGCGTTCCCCGTATTTGTTACGTCAACAAAATGGACCGTATCGGTGCCAACTTCTATCGCACTGTCGACATGATCGTTGATCGTCTGGGTGCTGTACCGCTGGTTACCCAATTGCCGATCGGTTCAGAATCTGAATTCGCGGGTCTGGTTGACCTGCTGAAAATGAAAGCCATCATCTGGGAAGGCGACGATCTGGGCGCTTCTTTTGAAGAAAAAGAAATTCCGGCGGATCTGGTTGAGAAAGCCAAAGAATACCGCACCAAGCTGGTCGAGACCGCGGTCGAGATGGACGATGCGGCGATGAGCGACTACCTCGATGGTAAAGAGCCTTCGCTGGAAGTGCTGAAGTCTTGCATCCGCAAAGGCACCATTGCTTACAAATTCGTGCCCGTTCTTTGCGGTTCGTCCTTCAAGAACAAAGGCGTGCAGACCATGCTGGATGCGGTGGTTGATTACCTGCCGTCGCCGCTGGATATGCCTGTTAACGTGGGTACGTCGGTTGATGATGCCGAAGTGAAGATCGAGCGTCGCGCGTCGGATGACGAGCCGTTCTCGGGTCTCGCTTTCAAGATCATGAACGACCCCTTCGTGGGCTCGCTGACCTTCGTGCGTATTTACTCGGGTAAACTTGAGAGCGGTTCTTACGTTCTCAACTCGGTCAAAGACAAAAAAGAGCGTATTGGCCGTATGTTGTTGATGCATGCGAACAACCGCGAAGAAATCAAAGAAGCCTCGGCCGGCGACATAGTGGCCCTGGTTGGTATGAAAGACACCACCACTGGTGATACGCTGTGCGATACCGACAAGCCGGTTATCCTCGAGCGCATGACCTTCCCCGAGCCGGTTATCTCGATTGCGGTTGAACCGAAATCGAAAGCCGACCAAGAGAAAATGGGTATGGCGCTGGCGCGTCTGGTGGCGGAAGATCCGTCCTTGCGCGTCAACTCGGATCAGGAATCTGGCCAGACAATTCTGCGTGGCATGGGTGAATTGCACCTCGACATTATCGTCGATCGCATGAAGCGTGAATTCAAGGTTGAAGCCAACGTGGGCGCGCCCCAGGTTGCTTACCGCGAGACCATCACGAAGATGGGCGAGATCGATTACACCCACAAGAAGCAGTCGGGTGGTTCGGGTCAGTTTGCCCGCGTCATCATCCGCTTCGAGCCGGTTGAACCTGGTGTTGGTTACTCGTTCGAGACCGACATCACCGGCGGTTCGGTGCCCAAAGAATACATCCCCGGCGTTGAAAAGGGTCTGGAATCGGCAAAAGACACCGGCGTTATCGCTGGCTTCCCCTGCATCGATTTCAAGGCAACCCTGTATGACGGCGCCTATCACGACGTTGACTCTTCGGCGCTTGCCTTTGAGATCGCCGCCCGTGCCGCTTTCCGCGAGGGGATTCCCAAGTGCAAGCCTGCACTGCTTGAGCCTGTGATGAAAGTCGAAGTTGTCACCCCAGAAGAATACATGGGCGACGTCATCGGTGATCTGAACAGCCGCCGTGGCCAGGTTGGCAGCATGGACAGCCGTGGTAACGCCCGCGTTATCACCGCGATGGTCCCGCTGGCTAACATGTTCGGCTACATCAACACACTGCGTTCCATGAGTCAGGGCCGCGCCCAGTACTCGATGGAATTCCACCACTACGAGCAAGTGCCGCAGGCAATTGCTGACGAAGTAAAACAGAAACTCAAAGCTTAACTGTAAATAACAATCGGCTGCTTTAAGAGAAGGAAGAGTTAAAATGGCTAAAGGTAAATTCGAACGGAACAAAGAACACGTCAACATCGGCACCATCGGCCACGTTGACCATGGCAAAACCAGCACGACTGCTGCCATCACCAAAATTCTGGCTGAAACCGGCGGCGCTGAATACAAAGCGTACGACCAGATCGACGGTACCCCTGAAGAGCGCGAGCGTGGCATCACCATCTCGACCGCTCACGTTGAGTACGAAACTGCCAAGCGTCACTACGCGCACGTTGACTGCCCCGGCCACGCTGACTACGTCAAAAACATGATCACCGGTGCCGCCCAGATGGACGGCGCGATCCTGGTTGTTTCTGCTGCTGACGGCCCGATGCCCCAGACCCGCGAGCACATCCTGCTGGCGCGTCAGGTTGGCGTTCCTGCCATCGTCGTCTGGATGAACAAGTGCGACATGGTTGACGACAAAGAACTGCTGGAACTGGTCGAGATGGAAGTCCGCGAACTGCTGAGCAAATACGGCTTCCCCGGCGACACCATTCCTTTCGTTCAAGGCTCTGCTCTGTCGGCTCTCGAAGGTAAGAACGATGGCCTCGGCCGCGAAGCTATCCTGAAACTGATGGATGCGGTTGATGCCGGCATCCCGACGCCGCCACGCGCGATCGACAAGCCTTTCCTGATGCCTGTTGAGGACGTCTTCAACATCTCGGGTCGTGGTACTGTTGTGACCGGCCGTGTTGAGCAGGGTGTTGTTAAAGTTGGCGAAGAGATCGAAATCGTTGGTCTGCGTCCCACCATCAAAACCGTCGTTACCGGCGTTGAAATGTTCCGCAAGCTGCTCGATCAAGGTCAGGCTGGCGACAACATCGGCGCTCTGTTGCGCGGTACCAAGCGTGAAGAAGTCGAGCGTGGCCAAGTTCTCTGCGCCCCCGGTTCGATCAAGCCACACACCAAGTTCAAGGCAGAAGCCTACGTTCTGACCAAAGACGAAGGTGGCCGTCACACGCCGTTCTTCACCAACTATCGTCCTCAGTTCTACTTCCGCACCACCGACGTGACCGGCATGGTTAAACTGCCGGAAGGCGTCGAGATGGTTATGCCTGGTGACAACATCACCATGGACATCGAACTGATCGCGCCGATCGCTATGACCGTTGGTCTCCGCTTCGCGATCCGCGAAGGCGGCCGTACCGTTGGTTCGGGCGTCGTTTCGGAAATCGTCGCGTAAAGCCTACCTGAGAGTGTGCCCGTCGGCTTGGTGCCGGCGGGCCTCTTTCACCCCAAGACTGCTGTAAGAATTCGAAGGAAATTACAATGGAAGCGCAAAATATCAGGGTTCGCCTGCGGGCATACGATCACCGCGTCCTTGATCAGTCGACCAAGGAAATCGTGAACACGGCCAAGCGTACCGGCGCGCAAGTGCGCGGCCCGATCCCGCTGCCGACCCGTATCGAGAAGTTCACCGTTTTGCGCTCGCCGCACGTTGATAAAAAGTCGCGCGAACAGTTCGAACGCCGCACCCACAAGCGCGTTTTGGACATCGTTGACCCCACACCACAAACGATTGATGCATTGATGAAGCTGGATCTGGCTGCCGGTGTTGACGTCGAAATCAAGCTCTAAGGCTTGAACAGGATTAGTAAAGAAGGACCAAAACAATGCGTACCGGTTTGATTGTTCAAAAGCTTGGCATGAGCCGCGTCTTCGACGCCAAAGGCAACCACGTGCCTGTCACCCTGTTGAAGGTTGACAACTGCCAGGTTGTCGCCGTTCAGACGGCTGCCCGCAACGGCTACACGGCTGTTCAGCTGGGTGCCGGCGAGCGCAAAGCCAAGAACGTCAGCCAACCGGTGCGTGGCCACTACGCCGCCGCCAAGGTTGAGCCAAAAGCCAAACTGGCTGAATTCCGTGTCTCGGAAGATAACCTGCTCGAAGTTGGCGCTGAACTATCGGCTGCTCACTTTGTGGCCGATCAATTCGTTGACGTTGCCGGTATCTCGATCGGTCGTGGTTTCCAGGGTGTTATGAAGCGCTGGAACTTCGGTGGTTTGCGTGCGACGCACGGTGTGTCGGTATCGCACCGCTCGCCCGGTTCAACCGGTCAGCGTCAGTCGCCCGGTCGCGTTTTCAAGAACAAGAAAATGGCCGGTCACATGGGCAACACCCGTATCACCGTGCAAAATCTGCGCGTGATCGAAATTCATGCTGAAGAAGGCCTGATCGCCGTTGAGGGTGCCGTTCCCGGCCACAAAGGCGCTTGGTTGATGATTCAAGATGCGGTCAAAAAGCCGCTGCACAAAGATGCACCGAAGCCCGCCGGCCTGAAAGGCCAAGGCGCTGCTGCCACCGCTGCTCCCGCCAATGGGCAAGAAGCACCGGCTGAAGCTGCAGCGGAAGCATAAGAGAGATTTGGAATAAAGGAAAAGAACCATGAAGGTTGCCGTTAAAAGTCTCGATAACAAAAAGGTAGGCGACATTGATTTGTCGGATGCCATCTTTGGTCTGAAGCCGCGTGCGGATGTCCTGCACCGTATGATCAACTGGCAGCTGGCCAAGCGCCGCTCCGGTAATCACAAGGTCAAAGGCATCTCTGAAGTTGCCGGTACCGGTAAAAAGCCGTTCAAGCAAAAAGGCACCGGTTCGGCCCGCATGGGTTCGAAGCGCAACGCCCAGCACGTCGGCGGCGGTATCATCTTTGGACCGGTTGTGCGCGATCACAGCCACGATCTGCCCAAAGCTTTCCGCAAACTGGCCTTGCGCGTGGCCCTGTCGACCAAGCAAGCCGAAGGCAAGCTGATTATTCTCGATACGGCTACCTCGAAATCCGGCAAGACCAAAGATATGGTCAAAACGCTGGGTGATCTGGGTCTGAAATCGGCACTGATCGTCGATGCCGCTTTCGAGCAGAACTTCGCCCGTGCGGTTCGTAATATTCCCCTGATCGACGTTTTGCCCGAGGGTGGCATCAACGTCTATGACATCCTGCGCCGCGACACCCTGGTGCTGACCAAAGGCGCCATTGAAAAGCTGGAAGAGAGACTGAAATGAGCAAAGTAGCCAAGAAAAAAGACGCCAAGGCGCCGCAAGTAAGCCCCGAGCTTTACGCGATGATCAAAGCACCGATCATCACCGAGAAAGCCACCATGGGTTCGCAGTACAACCAGGTGACCTTCCGTGTGCCACTCGATGCCTCCAAGCCGCTGATCAAGCGCGCCGTTGAAGCCGTGTTTGGCGTTAAAGTCAGCAAGGTTAACACCAGCGTTCAACTGGGCAAGACCAAAGTGTTTAAAGGCCGCAAGGCTTTCCGCAGCGACAGCAAAAAAGCCATCGTGACATTGGCCGAAGGCCAGTCGATCGACGTCGCGACGGGTGTTTAATTCATAGGGTATAGAAAGCTTTCGGATGGTGCGGCGCCCTGGTCGCGATGATCCGAAAAACAACGAGGTAATAAAATGGCACTGAAGAAATATCGCCCGACCTCTCCTGGTATGCGCACCATGGTCCGTGTGGACCGGAGCGAACTGTGGAAAGGCAAACCGGAAGCATCGCTGATCGACAAAGGTCACCGTGATGGTTCGGGTCGCAACAACACCGGCAAAATCACCTCGTGGCACCGCGGCGGCGGCCACAAGCAGAAATATCGCACCATCGACTTCAAGCGCAAAAAGCATGATGTCGTTGGCACCGTCGAGCGTTTGGAATACGATCCGAACCGCACGGCCTGGATTGCGCTGATCAAATACACCGACGGCGAGCTGGCCTACATCTTGGCCCCGCAAAAGTTGGCGGTGGGTGCGACGATCGTCTCTGGCGTTAAGGCAGACATCCTGCCCGGCAACGCGATGCTGATCAAAAACATCCCCGTTGGTACGCTGGTCCACAACGTTGAACTGAACCCCGGTCGTGGCGGCCAGATGGCCCGCTCGGCAGGTACGAGCGTGCAGATCGTTGGCCGTGATGCCGGCATGACCCAGGTCAAGCTGAGCTCGGGCGAACTGCGCCTGGTGCGTGGCGAGTGCATGGCGACGGTCGGTGTGGTATCCAACCCCGATCACGCCAACATTCAAATGGGTAAAGCCGGCGCCAACCGTTGGCGCGGCTGGAAGCCCGTTAACCGCGGCGTTGTTATGAACCCGATCGATCACCCGCATGGTGGTGGTGAGGGTAAATCCTCGGGCGGCCGTAACCCGGTCACCCCCTGGGGTAAGCCAACTAAGGGTATGAAAACCCGTTCCAATAAAGCGACCGACAAGTATATTCTGCGTCGTCGCAAGAACAAGCGCCTGTCTAAAGGTTAAGGAGAGCATCAGTGGCACGTTCCGTCAAAAAAGGCCCGTATGTCGCCGGTTATCTGCTGAAGAAAGCAGAAAAAGCCCGCGCATCGACCCGCAACGAAGTGATCAAGACCTGGTCGCGCGCATCCACCATTCTGCCGCAGTTTATCGGCCTGACCTTTGGCGTGTATAACGGCCAGAAGTTCATTCCGGTACTGGTGACCGACAACATGGTTGGCCACAAGCTCGGCGAATTCGCCCCCACCCGCACGTTCCAGCAACACACCGTTGCCGGCGGCGACAAGACTGCATCGAAAGGTTAAGAGCTATGTCTAAATCCGCAAAAGCTCCGCGCCGCAAGGACAATCAGGCTCTTGCCAAAGCGCGCTACATCAAAGGCAGTGAGCGTAAACTCAATCTGCTGGCGCAGCTGATCCGCAACAAGCCAGCGCAAAAAGCGCTCGTGGACCTTGAGTTCTCGCATCGCCGCATGGCCCGCGAAGTCAAAAAAGTTCTCGAGGCGGCGATCGCCAATGCCGAGAACAACCACAACCTTGACGTTGATCTGTTGTTCGTGCGCGAAGCAACCGTTGGCAAGACCATGGTGATGAAGCGTTTCCACGCCCGCGGCCGTGGCCGTTCGGCAGCTGTTGAAAAGCCGTTCTCGAACATCACCATTATCGTCGAGGAAAAATCGGCGGCAGAAGAACTGAAGAAAAAGGCGCCGAAAGCTAAAAAGGCAGCCGCCAAGACAACATCGTCGGAAGGCAAAGCGAAGACCGCGAAGCCCGCCGCCAAAAAAACCACCTCTAAGGAGTAAGTTATGGGTCAGAAAGTTAACCCGATCAGCCTGCGTCTTGGTATCAACCGTACCTGGGATAGCCGCTGGTATGCGGGTAAAGACTACGCCGTCAAGCTCCTGCAGGATCTGAAACTGCGCGAATACGTGATGAAGAACCTGAAGCAGGCCGGTGTTGCCCGCGTCATCATCGAGCGCGCGGCCAGCAAAACCACCGTGACCGTTCACTCGGCGCGTCCTGGTGTCATCATTGGCAAAAAAGGTTCGGACATCGAAAAGCTCCGCAAGGACCTGTCGAAGTTCACCGGCGGCGAGATCGCCCTCAACATCGTTGAAATCCGCAAGCCGGAAATCGACGCGCAGCTGGTGGCCGATGGTATCGCCCAGCAGCTCGAGCGCCGCGTCTCGTTCCGTCGTGCCATGAAGCGTGCCGTTCAATCGGCGCTGCGTCAGGGTGCCGGTGGTATCCGTGTCACTTGCGCCGGTCGTTTGGCGGGTGCCGAGATTGCGCGTACCGAATGGTACCGCGAAGGCCGCGTGCCTTTGCACACCATGCGCGCTGATATTGACTATGCAACCGCGCGTGCGCTCACCACCTACGGCATCATCGGCATCAAAGTCTGGATCTTCAAAGGTGAAGTTCTGGGGCACGACCCGATGGCACGCGACAAGCGCAACGCCGAAAACACCCAGGCCCGCGCCTAACTGACCAAGACACATTGACTTAAAAGGAAGACGACTATGCTTTCGCCGAAGAAAATGAAATACCGCAAGGCGCACAAAGGCCGCATCAAAGGCGTTGCCTGCTCGGGTCATTATCTGGCCTACGGCAGCTTTGGCCTCAAGGCGACCAGCCCCGAGCGCATCACCGCGCGCCAGATCGAAGCGGCCCGCCGCACGATCACCCGTCATATGAAGCGGGTTGGTCGTTTGTGGATCCGCATCTTCCCGGATGTGCCAGTTTCCAAAAAACCACTTGAAGTTCGTATGGGTTCTGGTAAAGGTTCTCCGGAGTACTACGTTGCCCGTGTGAAGCCCGGCAAGATCATGTTCGAGCTGGATGGTGTGCCACGTGCATTGGCGGAAGAGGCTTTCCAACTGGCCTCGGCCAAACTGCCGATCAAAACCCGTTTCGTTTGGCGCGATTAATTAAAAATCGTCGTCAGATCAATTAGATACCGTGATAAATGTTTAGGTGAATAAGATGAAAACCGCAGACCTGAGAGCCAAGACCGAAGACCAGCTGAAGGCTGATCTCTTGCAACTGAGCAAGGAGCAGTTTAACTTCCGCTTCCAAAAATCGACCGGTCAGCTGGAAAACGCGTCGCGTATCCGCATCGTTCGCCGCGATATCGCTAAAATTAAAACCCTTCTGGCTGAAACGAAGCAGGGAACGGCCAAGCCTACCAAGGCTGCCAAACCCGCCAAAAAGTCGGTCAAGAAACAAGCTAGCAAGGAGTAAGAACGATGCCCCGTCGTATTCTCGAAGGCAAAGTTGTCAGCAACAAAACCGCCAAGACCGTTACGGTATTGGTTGAACGTCAGATCCGCGATCCGCTCTACGGCAAAATTATCCGCCGTTCGGCCAAGTATGCGGCGCATGACGAGCAGGGCACCTGGCAGATCGGCGACATCGTGTCGATCGAAGAGTGCCGCCCGATGTCGGCGACCAAGCGCTGGCGCGTGGTTGGCGGTAAAGCGCTGGGCGAAAGCCAAGCCAAGACTGTCGATGATGCCGGCAACGGTCACAAGTCGGTCAAACGCGATACCAAAGCGAAGTAATTAACAAGGACGAGGCGGGTAAACCGCCGATAAGAAAGGTCAAAGTTATGATCCAAATGCAATCAAACCTTGAAGTGGCCGACAACAGCGGTGCCCGCAAGGTCATGTGCGTGAAAGTTCTGGGTGGCTCCAAGCGCCGCACGGCTGGCATCGGCGACATCATCGTGGTGTCGGTAAAAGACGCTATCCCCCGTGGCCGCGTTAAAAAAGGTACCGTTCACAAGGCAGTCATCGTGCGCACCACCAGCTCGCTGAAGCGCGCGGACGGCACCTCGATCCGCTTTGACCGCAATGCCGCCGTTCTGTTGAACGCTGCTGGCGAGCCGGTTGGTACCCGTATCTTTGGACCGGTGACCCGCGAACTGCGTTCGAAAAACTTTATGAAGATTATCTCACTGGCTCCGGAGGTCCTGTAATCATGGGCGCGAAATTCAAGATTAAAAAAGGCGATCAGGTTATCGTCCTGACCGGCAAAGACAAGGGCAAGACTGGTGAAGTCAAAAAGATCCTGACGACCGACCGCAAAGTCATCGTCCAGGGCATCAATGTCCAGACCAAGAACCGCAAGCCCTCGGCGACCGGTCCGGGTGGTCAGGAAAAAGTCGAGCTGCCGATCCACGTGTCGAACGTCGCGATCGTCGATCCCAAGACCAAAAAAGCCAGCCGCGTTGGCTACAAGATTGAAGGCGACAAAAAAACGCGCGTGGCGCGCAAATCCGGCGAAAAGCTGGACTAAGAGTGAAGGTGGTATAAGACAATGACTATTCGTCTGAAAAAAGTGTATCTGGAACAGATCAAACCCGAAATGAAAAAGCAGTTCGGGTACAAAAACGATATGCAGATCCCGCGTCTGGATAAGATCGTCATCAACATGGGTGTTGGCGAAAACGCGCAGGACAGCAAAAAGATTCAGGGTGCAGTTGCTGACATGACCCTGATCGCGGGTCAAAAGCCTGTCGTAACCAAATCGAAAAAGTCGATTGCCGGCTTCAAGCTGCGCGAAGATCTGCCGATTGGTTGCAAAGTCACCCTGCGCGGCCAGCGTATGTATGAATTCCTCGATCGTCTGATCACCATCGCGATGCCGCGTATCCGCGACTTCCGCGGCGTGTCGGACAAAAGCTTTGATGGCAACGGCAACTATGCCCTGGGCATCAAAGAACAGATCATCTTCCCCGAGATCAACTTCGACAAAGTCGATGCGGTTCGCGGTATGGATATCATCATTTGCACCACCGCTTCGACCGATGACGAAGCACGCGCACTGCTGAAAGGCTTTAAAATGCCTTTCCGTCTTTCCCAAAACAAAGGTTAATCAGCCATGGCAAAACTCAGCTCTGTGAACAAGAACGAACGCCGCAAAAAGCTTGTTAAAAAGTTTGCCGGTAAATGGGCAAGCCTTAAGGCGATTGCCGATGACGAGAAACTGCCGATGGACGAGCGATTTGCTGCGCGTCTGAAAATGCAGGGTTTGCCCCGCAACTCGCACCCGACCCGTGTGCGCAGCCGTTGCGCCCTGACCGGTCGCGCGCGTGCCAACTACCGCAAGTTCGGCTTGTCCCGTCTGATGTTCCGCGAGCTGGCCTCGCACGGTATGATCCCCGGCGTCACCAAATCGAGCTGGTAAGAGCTTTAAGAGATTTAAGGAGTTTAATAAAATGTCTATCAATGATCCGCTTGGCGATCTCTTGACCCGCATCCGCAACGGCCAGTCTGCCCGACTGACCACCGTGGACAGCCCGGCGTCGAAGCTGCGCACCGGCGTGCTTGAAGTGCTCAAGCGCGAAGGCTACATCCGCAACTTCACGGTCGCGCAAAACGATAATGGCTCTGCCACCGTTACGGTTGAGCTGAAATATCTGGAAGGCCAACCCGCCATCCGTGAAATCGCCCGCATCTCGAAACCCGGCCGTCGTGTGTACAGCCAGGTCAAGGGTGTGCCCCGTGTTTACAACGGCCTGGGTATCTCCATCATCTCGACCCCACGCGGTGTGCTTTCTGATAAAGAAGCCCGCGAGGCGAACGTCGGTGGTGAAGTTCTCTGCCGCGTATTCTAAAAGACGACCAAGACTTCTTAATAAGGTGAAATAAAATGTCACGTATTGCAAAACACCCCATCGCTCTGCCGGCTGGCGTCGAAGCCAAACTGTCGGGCAAGAAACTGGCGATCAAGGGTAAAAAAGGCGAACTGAGCCTGGATATCAGCAACGACATCGGCGCTGAGATCAAAGACGGCACGGTTATCCTGCGCAAGCTGTCGGAATCCCGCCAGGCACGCAATATGTGGGGCACCACCAGCTCGCTGGTGCGTGGCATGATCAAAGGCGTTACCGAAGGCTTTTCCAAGCGCCTCGTCATCGAGGGGGTCGGTTTTCGCGCCCAGATGAAAGGCAACCTGCTGGTTCTGCAGATTGGTTTCAGCCATGACGTGGAATACAAGGTACCGGCCGGCATTGAAGTCAAAGTGCCCAAGCCCACCGAAATCGAAATCTCTGGCATCGACAAGCAAAAAGTCGGCCAGGTCGCCGCCGAACTTTACCTGATGAAGCGTCCGGAGCCCTACAAAGGCAAGGGTATCAACTACGAAGGTCGCCGCATCCTGCGTAAAGAAGGCAAGAAAAAATAATAAGTAATAAGAAGACTGAAAACAAAAGGATCAAATAAACATGGCAAACCTGACGTCCAAACAGCGCCGCCAATACCGCGTGCGCAAAGTGGTCAAGAAGGCGACGGAAAAGAACAACCGTCCACGCCTGTCCGTCCATCGCTCGGGCCTGCATATCTATGCGCAAGTGATCGATGACGTGAAAGGTGTCACCCTGGCGGCGGCTTCGACCGTTGACAGCGAACTGAAAGGCAAGCTGAAAAGCGGCGCCAATAAGGACGCAGCAACGGCCGTTGGCAAACTGGTGGCGGAACGCGCCAAGAAAGCCGGCGTTGAGCAGGTTGCTTTCGATCGCGGCAGCTTCTCGTACCATGGCCGCATCAAAGCATTGGCCGAGGCCGCGCGCGAAGCCGGTCTGTCATTCTAATTTGACCCTATAAGGAATATTCCACATGGCTAAACCGGAAAAAGCAAAGAAACAGGATAAGGAGCAGCGCGGCGATCGCGAGGAGGGCAGTGAACTCCAAGAACGCCTCGTCGCCGTCAATCGCGTTGCCAAAACCGTTAAGGGTGGCCGCCGTATGGCGTTTGCTGCTCTTGTCGTTGTCGGTGACGGCCGCGGCCGCGTTGGTCTCGGTTCGGGTAAAGCCCGTGAAGTGCCGGAAGCAATCCGTAAAGCCACCGAAGGTGCCAAGCGCGACATGATCCGCGTGCCTTTGCGCGACGGTCGCACCCTGCACCATGACATCGAGGGCCGCTTTGGTGCTGGCCGCGTGCGTCTGCGCTCGGCCCAGCCCGGTACCGGTATCATCGCCGGCGGTCCTCTGCGTGCTGTATTCGAAGTCTTGGGCGTGCAGGACGTTGTCGCCAAGTCGTTCGGTACCTCGAACCCCTACAACATGGTCAAGGCGGCTCTGTCTGCTTTTGAACACATGGAAAGCCCGCGCATGGTGGCCGCTCGCCGCAGCAAGCGCGTCAACGAGATCCTGGGCCGTAAAGACGGCGCCGCTGAGGAGTAAGAACAATGGCTGAGACCAAAAAAACCGCTGCGAAAGCAGCCCCCAAAGCCAAAGCCGCGCCTAAAAAGGCCGCTGCCTCTGGCAAGCAGATCAAGATTACCCAAAAGGGTAGCCCGATCGGCCGCATCCAGAAGCAAGAAGCCACCCTGCGTGGTCTGGGCCTTGGCAAGCGTCACCGCTCCAAGGTGCTGGTCGACAGCCCCGAAGTGCGCGGCATGATCGAGGTGGTCAAACACCTGGTTATCGTCGAAGACGCTGCTTGATCAAGACACAAAACGTATAAGGATTTATTGTTATGAAACTCAATCAGCTCAGAGACAATGCCGGCGCCCGCAAAGGCCGCAAACTGCTTGGCCGTGGTATCGGTTCGGGCAAGGGCAAGACCTCGGGTCGCGGTGTCAAGGGCCAGAAAGCCCGTACCGGCGTTGCCATCAAAGGCTTCGAAGGTGGTCAGTCATCGCTGCTGCGTCGTATGCCAAAGCGTGGTTTCAACAACTTCACCGCCACCAACTACGCCGAATTGACGTTGAAAATGTTGCAAGTGGCGATCGACAACAAATCGTTGGATGTATCGAAGCCAGTTGACGGCAAGGTACTGGTGAAAGCCGGGGTTATTGCCCGCGTTGAAGACGGCATCAGCCTGATCAATACCGGTACCCTCAAAGGCAAAGTCAATCTGACCGTCACCAAAGCCACCAAGGGCGCGATTGCCGCCATTGAAAAGGCCGGCGGCAAGGTTGAAGTCCTGCCCGCCAAAGTGAACAAACTGCTGAAGCCCGGCAAAACGCCGAAGCGTCAAGCTGCCCGCGAAGCGGCTATCACCAAATCTGAAGGCCGCCGCAAGAAGGCCTAAGACAGAGACTCGTCATGCCGGACTTGTTCCGGCATCCATGGGCCCCACATTACGTGCGGGCTGACGCTGAAAAACAAAGACCGGAAGTTATCTTCCGGTCTTTTCTTTTGGCAAGACGCCGCTCCCCCGCGAAGGCGTGGGTCCAGCTGGTTATAAACGCAGCTTCGCTGTACTGGATCCTCCCGCCTTCGCGGGGAAAATCCTTAAGAGAAACCATGATTGGGCGCGGCTGCATCTTGCCCTTCGGCGCGCGGTCGGGCATAAATAGACGGTCTTTTTCTAAACGTCCCTGACATATACCAAGGAACCACGCCTCATGGCCTCAGCC
>JAIXUW010000256.1 GCA_027483355.1 Alphaproteobacteria bacterium | reverse complement strand
GCCCGCGGTCATGCACCGGAAGTGGTGAGCCGGGTATGGACGTTGCTGGACCGTGCCGAATACAAACGCCGCCAGGCCTGCCCCGGCGTCAAGATCAGCCGCAAGGCCTTTGGCCGGGATCGTCGTTATCCGATCACCAACCGTTTTACCCAGTTGATCGGGGAATAAGATGCACGACACTCCACCCGATTTCGACACGGGCACGGCGCAGGAATGGTTTATCTATTTTCGCCAGACCAAATTTATTGGCGCGATACCGGTCAAATTAAAGAACACCATCAAAGAAACCACCACCGCCCCCAGCGCCCGGTTGATTATGACAGCCTATGCCGCCTGCGTCTTGGATCTGACTTTGTTTTTATATCAAGAAATGGGGCGACGAACCTTGAAGGCGATGGGTGAGGAATTTGATTTCACGCCCGCTTCTTTTCTGCACCTGAACTTGCGCGACATTGCGAGCTTGGCTGGACAAGAGCCCGAGACGCTGCTGGCTGACTTTCGCCGCCTGGGCTTTGGCGTCGAAGACGACGGGCGGATTACCGCCTATACCGCCGTGAAAGCCCCCGCCGCCAGCCCGCGGCAGCCGTAAAATCGCGTAAAAACAGCCGCTTGGACCCCTTGGGTTTTACCCAAGGCTGGCGTATGATATGGGCCTGTTCAAAAGGATTAAATAACATGACTGTCGCTCTTCGTTTCGCCCCCTCGCCCACCGGCAAACTGCATGTAGGCTCTGCGCGCACCGCCCTGATCGTCTGGCTGCACGCGCGCCGCCACGGTGGCAACTTTATGCTGCGTATCGATGACACCGATCTGCAACGCTCCAGCGAAGAAAACGTCGAAGACATTATGACGGGTATGAAGTGGCTGGGGCTTGATTGGGATCGTTTCGCCCGCCAGCGTGACCGCAGCGCCGATTATGACCGCACCATTCAAAAGCTGAAAGACAATTGCCGCCTTTATCCCTGCTATGAAAGCGAAGAAGAACTATCGCTGAAACGCAAATCGCTGCTGGCCCAAGGCCTGCCCCCCGTCTATGACCGCGCCGCGCTGAAGCTGACCGAGGCTGATCACGCCAAAATGGCCGCCGAAGGCCGCAAGCCCCATTGGCGTTTCAAGCTGGAACACACCCCCATCGTCTGGGACGATCTGGTACGCGGCCGGGTGGAATTTCATGGCAAAGATATGACCGACCCTGTGCTGATCCGCGAAGATGGCCGCCCGCTCTATCACATTTGCTCGGTCATTGATGATATCGACTTTGGGATCACCCATATTGTACGGGGTGAAGACCATGTAACGAATACGGCCACCCACGTACAAATGTTCGAAGCCCTCGGCGCCACACCACCCACCTTTGCCCACGTCACTTTGTTGGGGGATATGTCGGGCGGTAAACTGTCGAAACGCAAAGGCGGTTTTGATATCAAATCGCTCCGCGAGGAAGTCGGCATTGAGCCGATGGCGCTGATCTCGCTGGTGTCGCGCATCGGCACGTCGGATCCGATTGAGCCATTGACCGACATCCAGCAGGCCATCGACAGTTTCGATTTCGCCAAGTTTTCACGTAACCTGCCGAAATTTGACGAGGATGAGCTGTATCGCCTGAATGCGAAAATCGTGCATCAGCTTGATTTCGCCGCTGTTAAGCCGCGCCTTGAGGCGATGGGATTGATCGGCGTAGACGAAGCTTTCTGGCTGGCGGTCCGTCCGAACCTTGAAATTCTCAGCGATATCCGCGAATGGTGGCAGATTGCCAAGGAAGATATCACCCCGGTTATCGAAGACCGCGATTTTATTAGCACGGCCGCCGAATTGCTGCCGGACGGCAACTGGGATGCCACCACTTGGCAGCAATGGGTCGATGCCATCAAGGCCAAGACCGACCGCAAGGGTAAAAATCTGTTTATGCCGCTGCGCTGCGCCATTACGGGACAGGAACATGGCCCAGATCTCAAAGACCTGTTGCCGCTTATTGGCCGCCAGCGCGTGCTGGCGCGGCTGAAAAGCGCTGCCTGACGACGTCCATGGCCGGAACAGACAGTTCAAAATCGCTTGAGATACGCGCCCATGCGC
Organism: Alphaproteobacteria bacterium; assembly: GCA_027483355.1. Lineage (GTDB taxonomy): Bacteria > Pseudomonadota > Alphaproteobacteria > Micavibrionales > UBA2020 > JAEXMB01. The sequence continues at coordinate 1,414 of JAIXUW010000256.1, read as the reverse complement.
CGGTCGTCATTCTAGTGCGGCCGCAACTGGGTGAGAATATTGGGATGTGCGCACGTGCCATGCTGAATTGCGGCGTCACTGAACTGCGTATTGTGGCCCCGCGCGATGGCTGGCCTAATCCGGCAGCACTTTCGGCGGCATCGGGCGCGGTGAGCGTCGTCGAGAATGCCCGCCTTTTCAACTCTACCGCCGAGGCGGTGGCAGATCTGCAAATGGTCCTGGCCACCACCGCCCGCAACCGCGATTTGTACAAAACCATTTACACCGCCGAAGAAGCCGGCCGCGAAATTCGCCGTGTGAATAGTGAACTTGATAGACCTGCCTGCGGATTGCTGTTTGGCCCAGAGCGAACGGGCCTTGAAAACGATGATATCGCGCTGGCAACCACGCTCGTTACCATTCCCCTAAATCCGGCGTTTTCGTCGCTGAACCTGGCGCAGGCGACCTTGTTGCTGTGTTACAGCTGGTTGTCGGCTGACAATCCGTATCATACGGCGCGCGATCAGGACGATGATGTCAGCCCCCCCGCCAGCAGCGGCCAGATCGAGAATTTTTTAAACCAGATGGAAGGCGAGTTGGAAGATGCAGGATTTTTCCGCAGCGAAGCACATCGCCCCACCCTCTTGCGCAATATCCGCAATTACTTTTTCCGCTCGGCCCCGACCGAGCAGGAAGTGCGCACGCTACACGGGATTATTGCCACCCTTGGCGGCAAACGCCGCCGCCCGCCTGGTTAATCTATTTGCAGCAGCAAGGCGGCGTGATCGGAATAAGGTTGCGGGATAATTTTAAGACTGGCGCGCTCAACCAGGCTTTCCGAGCAAATACACAAATCAAGCGTTCGTCGCCAGGTATGAAACATAAAGGTCGGTTCATCCTCGCGGCTGATCACGCGTAAATCTTTACCCTGCAAGAGCGGGTCGAGTTCGGCAAAGCCGCCCATGATATTAAAGTCCGCCATGATGATGGCGGGTTTTTCGCGGCGCGCCAGCAAACGCCGCATTTCTTTGAATTGCTCTACCCGGACCGCGCGTTGCAAGGAAAAATGAGCGAAATAGACGGCGAGGTCTTTTTCCGGATGGGTGATTTCGTAGATCAAACGCTTGCTGCCGAAGGAAAAATAATGCCGTTCAAATGGCAGCGGCTGGCGCGCCAAAAAGGCATTACAACGCCCGCGATGCCACGGCATAAGGCTCAACCAGCTGTTGATGCCATATTTATCGGTCGCATCAAAATGGGGATAGGCACCACCCGCCAAGCCCATCAACTGCGAAAAGCGCTCTGGCCGGGCATCGTTATGTTCGAGTTCGACAAAGCAGCATAGATCGGGCTTTTCCTCGGCCATAACGCTTTTAATTTGCATCAAGACCTGTTGCTGTACGGGCAAAGGACAATGCACATGACGGTGGAAGTG
>JAIXUW010000076.1 GCA_027483355.1 Alphaproteobacteria bacterium | reverse complement strand
CGGTGTGCAGATACGAGGACGCTCAACGCCATCGCCTGACTGCGGCTTCTCAGGCGGTGGGGGCGGGGTGCCACAAGTGCGCTTTTGCGGCGGCTTGGCCGGCGTGTCTTGCTTGGGTGCCGACTTGTCGAAATCTGTGCGGCACTTGCCACAGCAGCGGTGAGGCTGGTCTTTTTTATCCTGGCACATGGGCAAACTCCTGATGGGTTATGACAGCATGAGCCTAGCACGCAGCGGCGGGGGCTGGAATAATCAAATTTTTGCCGTTATAACAAAGGCATGGAAACAGTGACAAGCGCATATCAGGCAGGCGTGGCGACGGGGGCGATCCGGCCCGATCCGCGTCAGCTGGCCGTGGCCGCCCGGCTTGATGCGCTGGCGCTACAACTAGCGCAGAAAAAACAAAAGCGCGGTGTTGCTGCCGGCCTGCGACGGTTGTTACGACCCAGACCCGCCATGCCGCCCACCGGTTTTTATCTCTATGGCGGTGTCGGGCGTGGCAAGACCATGTTGATGGATATGTTTTTTGCCCATGCACCCATCACGCCAAAACGCCGTATTCATTTCCACGCCTTTATGCTCGAGGTGCATGACTATCTGCATCGCCTGCGCCAGAAAAAGGCCGGTGATATTTCAACCGACGACGCGCTGATGGCCTGCGCTGATCATATCGCAGCATCCGCCCGGCTGTTATGCTTCGATGAATTTCAGGTGCGCGATGTGGCTGATGCCATGATCCTGGGCCGTTTGTTTACGGCGCTGTTCAAACGCGGCGTGACGGTGGTGGTAACCGGCAATATTGCCCCTGATGATCTTTATCAAGATGGTCTCAACCGCGACCGCTTTTTACCTTTTATTGCGTTGCTTAAAGAGCGTCTCGAGATCATCCATTTTGATGGCGCCACCGATTACCGCCTGCAAAAAATTGAAGGAAAACCAGTCTGCTTCTGGCCGCATGATGCGGATGCGCAACAGGCGCTCGAGGATATTTTTGCTGTCATGGCTGATGGCGCCATCGTAGAACCACGCGAAATGGACATCAAAGGTCATAAATTGTGTATCCCGCGGGTGGCCCGCGATACCGCTTTCTTTCATTTCTCGCAAATTTGCGAGATTGCCGCAGGGGCGGTCGACTATCTGGCCCTGGCCGCCGAATACCGTTTTGTCATTGTGGCGGATGTACCCAAATTCGATGATGGCCGGCGCGACATTGCGCTGCGTTTTGTCACCCTGATTGACGCCCTTTATGATCAGCACCGCCATATCGCCCTTTCCGCCGCCGTCGATGTGCCCCATATATACAAGGGCACGGCCTTGCAGGTCGTTTTTGACCGCACCATCAGCCGGTTGATCGAGATGCAATCACAACAGTACCGGGAGGCCGTCTGATGCTCGGCTGGATTAAAAAGATTATTGGCGGCCGTAAGGTCAATACCGTGTCCGTTGAGACGCTGCGGCGTCAACAGCGTGAACGTCTCAAGGGCGGCAGGACCGAAGACTTAACTGCGCTGGCAGGGGGCGCCGATACCGACCCCGAGATTTTATATTATCTTGCCAAGAATAATAATCCCGGCATTCGCCGTGCGGTGGCGGTCAACCGGGCAACGCCGGTGCAGGCCTCGACCATGCTGGCCAATGACCGCGATGTCGACGTGCGCTATGCGCTGGCTGCAAGGCTGGTTGAGTTACTGCCAGAGTTATCCGAAGATAAATACAGCCAGCTCTATGCCTATACCGTCCAAGCACTCGGGGTTTTAGCGCAAGACGAAGTGAGCAAAATTCGCCAATCCCTGTCGACCGCTTTGCGTGATTACGCCAAGGCGCCGCCCACCGTGGTGGCGCGCCTCGCGCGTGACGTGGAAAGGGCCATTTCCGAGCCGATTTTGCGTTTTTGCGTAGCGCTCGCCGACGATGATCTGCTGGATATCCTCAGCCACCACCCCGAGCCCTGGATGATTTCGGCCATCGCCCAGCGGCAATCGGTCAGTGATGATGTGTCGGGCGCGGTGGTCAAAACCGGTGACGTAACGGCCACGGGACTCTTGTTGCAAAATGCCGGAGCGCGGTTGTCGGGCGAGACGTTGCAGTCCATCATCGAGCGCGCGCGCGACTATCCCGAATGGCACCAGCCGATGGCGCTGCGCGCTGAACTGACCGTCGATCTGGCGCAGCAACTGGTGGGATTTGCGGGCGAGGCGGTCTTGACAGTGCTGGAAAAGCGCTCGGATTTCGACGCGCCGACGCGCCATCAGGTGGCCGATATCGTCAAGCGCCGTCTGGCCTATCAACGCGGCCGGGAAAGCGCCGAGACGAAAGTCGCTCGCTATATCCGTGAGGGACAGTTATCGCCCGAGGTGCTGCACGACGCCGCCGTCTGGCAGGATTGGGATTTCTTTTATGCTGCCATGGGGCAGATGGCCGGTATCAACCCTGATATTCTGCGCCGCATGATGACGGGCGGTGCCGCCAAGCCGATTATAGCAGCTTGCTGGTGTGCGGGATTGCCGATGCGGCTCTGTGTGGATCTGCAGCGTTTGGTGGGCAAGTTGCAGCCCAAAAATCTGGTCTATGCCAAGGGCGGCATCGATTACCCCATCAGCGAAGAAGATATCCGCTGGCAGCTGGAATTTTTTGGTGTCGTGCCGATTGCACGCAGATAAATTTTTGCCGATTGCACGCAGATAAATTTTTGCCGATTGCGCGCAGATAAAAAACCCCCGGCTTTTAAAGGCCGGGGGTTTCTTCAAACAGACAGCTCCTGATCTGGTCTTAGCGGTGGGGGCCGCGCGGTACCGGCGGGGCGGCGGGCACGTCATAGGCTTCGATACCCAAAATCATCAACGCTGCCTGCGCATTGGCATCGGCATTGGCGCCATAGAACTGCGCCGGGATAATTTGGATATCGTTGCCGACGCGGCCGGTGCGCTGATAAATCTCAGCGCGTAGCTGACGGTAGCGGCGGCTGGTGGTGTTGACTTCCGGCGTACCGGCGCGGCTGGCCGTTACCGCCCGCGGGGCATAACCCCGGCGCCAGTTTTCACCGGCCCCGGCCATCAGACCTGAGACGGCGGCCTGACCACCGGCTTCAAGCGCACGGCGACGACGTTGGTCTTCGGGTAGCGCCGCGTCGCGCGCGTAGGCGGTGTTAAACGCCGCGTCAAAGGTGAGGCCCATGCCGAAATTATTACGCCGATCGGCGATATAGGCCTGATAGGCGGTTGCATCGGCGTCGCTGTAGAAAGCCAGTTCGCGCATGACCATCAGAGTGTAGCTGGCAGCAGCCGCTTCGGTGAGCAGATGAGAAATCATGGTATCGCGCGGATACAAACCGCTGTCGTCCAGTCCACCGGCAGCATCTTGATAAGCATGATAGGCCTCATGCACGGCGCTGACGAAATTGAATTCCCGCTGTGGGAGGAACAAACGGTTTTGATCTGGCGAATACGCGGCAAGAATGCCGTTGCCAGGCAGGGCGGGGTCCAGGCAGGCTTGAAAACGATGCACTGGATTTTTAAGCGTTGCCACGATAGGTGCGCCGGTGATCGGCAGCGCTTCCAGTCGCGCAAAACCTTCGCTGACACGATCAAAAGAAGCTTTAAGCGGTGCTGGCGGTGCTATAGCAGTGCCCAGATTTTGACAGTTATCTGCACGCGTGCGGATCAGCGGATCGGTCGCTACCGGATCTTGGCGCATCGCATTCGCATTGGCCGGTACTGCGGCCATGGGTGAAAGCAAGCCCAGCGAAGCGAGCAGTGCGGCACCTTGGCGCCGCCACGATGATGTCTTTTTCTTTTGGGTTTGGGGGGTAGGTGTATTGTCGCGGCGGTTCGGAACAGACGGGCGCATGGGCATGGTCCTTCAGGATGAACGCGGGAGGGGCAAAAACAGCAGACTGAAAAACTTTATTTTGCGCCAAGGGGTGCGTCAATACTGAAAATTACTGTAATTTTCCAAAAACAGTAACTTTATTGCGCCGCAGTGCAGGTGTTCTTTTAAGCAGCCGGTGGCCGCCACCGCAACGAATAGGTCGCAACCGGTGCCGGCGGTGTCATGCGGAAGGCTGCATGGTTGGCGCGAATGGCGTCTTCGGCGCCGGCGCCTAAAAATTCTGCGGGTATTAATTGCAGGCCCGGTGCCACCTGACCGATACGCGCATACATGGCGCTGCGAGTCGCCAGATAGCCTTCGCTATCACGTGGGGCGTATTGCGCGGGCAGGGTCAGATAACGGGCGGCTTCTGGCCGATAAAGTGTCCGCCATTCCGATGATTGCCCGTTGAGGAGTGCCCGGACGACGGCTTGACCCGCCGCTTCAAGCGCCAGGCGCCGCCGCTCCGGCTCGCCCAAGCCTTCGTTGGCGGCATAGCTTTGGTTAAAGGTGTTTTCGAACGTGGGGCCCATGCCATAGTCATAGGTGCGGCCGTGTCGGCGGTGATAATCGGGGTCGGTGAATTTCATTTCATACAGCACGACATTGGCATAGGCGGCGGCTGTCGCCTCGATCAGCAGCATGCCGGTGGCGCGATCACCCGGCGAGAGCAGTTGATTGCTCGACACTCCGCGAAAGCCGCCCGTCAAATGCTGATAAGCGTGAAAGGATTCATGCGCCACGGTCACCGGCCGCACGTTGCGGGTGCCCACGATCAGGCGGCGGGTGGTTGATTCATAGGTGGCAATTAAATCGTCATCGGGCAGATCGGGGCTGGTGCAGGCTTCCACCCGATTGGCAGAATTGCCCAGCAGCGTAATGACGCCAGCGCCGCTTAAAGGTTGCTCCGCCATGCGCGTGAAGACGCTGCTGACGCTTGGAATCTGGCGGCTGTTGACGAGGGTGGATACCGGCTTGCAGTTGTTGGTTGCTATCTGCTGTGTCTGAAAGTTATGTGGCATTTCGGCAGAACTGCCGGGTTGTTCGGGGGCGGCGGGGGGCAGGGCCGGTGCGGCGGGAGGGACGTCACAAGAACCGACAACCAATGCTCCGGCACCTGCGAGCAAGGCTTTTTGCCAGCCTGGGCGCGGTTTTTTTTCGCCGTCCTTTTTGTCTTTTTTAGTGAAGAAGCGCATGTGCAGTCCCCTTTATCCCCTAAGGTTGACGAGCGCAGTACAAGACTGTGAAATCTTATTTATCCACAGCCCTCAGGTCAATGATGATTGTTTCAACATCATTAAAAAAGCTTTCTGAATCTTTCAGGAAAATCCCAGCACGGGGTAGGCAAATACGGCTAACATTGTATTTTCTGTCGTGCGCGACGAAGCAGCGGGGGCCACGCAATCATCCGTGTAAGTACTATGCAAAGCGCGCATGATATTATCGCAAAAGAGGGCGTCTTGCTTATCAAGTCTCTAACGAGGGGTTGCGAAAATCCTTACCGCGAGGCGCTGTTTCTTCACTCTTTTTGTGCTAGCGTGACTGCGATTGATTCCATTCTGCGCCGCAAAAAAGCGCTCACATCATTAGGGGAAATAAACGATGTCTCGGAAAAAAATCGCACTGGTGGGCGCTGGCCAAATTGGTGGCACGCTGGCTCTTCTGGCGGGTCTCAAACAACTCGGCGACATCGTCATGGTCGATATCATGGAAGGCGTGCCGCAGGGTAAAGCTCTTGATATCGCCGAGGCCGCACCCGTCGAAGGCTTTGATGCCAGCCTCACCGGTTCAAATGATTATGCCGCGATCAAAGGCGCCGACGTCGTCATCGTCACTGCTGGCGTACCCCGCAAACCGGGCATGAGCCGCGACGACCTGATCGGTATCAACACCGGCGTCATCAAGACGGTGGGCGAGAATATCAAACAACACGCTCCCGATGCTTTTGTCATCGTCATCACCAACCCGCTCGATGTCATGGTCGGTATCATGCAGGACGTCACCGGCTTCAAACCGGAAAAAGTCGTTGGCATGGCCGGTGTTCTTGACTCGGCACGCTTCCGCCACTTCCTGGCCGATGAATTCAAGGTTTCAGTTGAAGACGTGACCGCCTTTGTGCTGGGCGGTCATGGCGACACCATGGTGCCGCTGGTGCGTTATTCTACCGTCGCCGGTATTCCTTTGCCGGATCTGGTCAAAATGAAATGGACCAGCCAGGAAAAACTCGATGCGATTGTGCAGCGTACCCGCGATGGCGGCGCTGAAATTGTCGCCTTGCTCAAAACCGGCTCGGCTTTCTATGCGCCGGCATCCTCGGCGATTGCGATGGCGGAAAGCTATCTGCTCGATAAAAAACGCGTGCTGCCATGTGCTGCCCTGTTGACCGGCCAGTACGGCGTCAATGGTCTTTATATTGGTGTTCCCGTTGTGATCGGCGCCAAAGGGGTCGAGAAAATCATCGAAGTCGAATTGAACGCGGAAGAAAAAGCCATGTTCACGAAATCAGTCGATGCCGTCAAATCGCTGGTCGAGGTGGCCAAGAACCTGAAGCCGGCTGCGTAAACAAAACCCGTCACCCCGGACTTGATCCGGGGTCCATGGATGCCGGAGTGAATCCGGCATGACAAAGAAAAAGGAATAGAGAGAATGAACATTCATGAATATCAGGCAAAAGAGCTTTTAAAAGCACGCGGCATTCCCGTGGCGCAAGGCGGCGTTGCCTATACGGTTGACGAAGCGGTGGCTGTGGCCAAGAAACTGCCCGGCCCTGTCTATGTCGTCAAAGCGCAGATCCACGCCGGTGGCCGCGGCAAGGGTGGCGGCGTCAAAGTCGTCAAATCCATTGACGAGGTAAAAGCCGCTGCTGAAAAAATTCTCGGTATGCAGCTGATCACCCACCAGACCGGCCCTGAGGGGCAAGAAGTCCGCCGCCTTTATATCGAAGAAGGCTGCGACATCGGCCGCGAGCTTTATTTGGGACTGCTGATTGACCGTGCCACTTCGCGCGTCACCATCATGGCCTCGACCGAAGGCGGCATGGAGATCGAAGAAGTCGCCGAAAAGCACCCCGAGAAAATCTTGAAGGTCGTCGTTGATCCCGCCATCGGTTTCCAGGCCTTTCAGGGCCGCGAGATTGCTTTCGCGCTGGGCCTCGAGGGCAAGCAGATCAACAAATGCGTCGATTTGGTTGGCAAGATGTATAACGCCTTCATCGACATGGACGCGTCGATCGTTGAAATCAACCCGCTGGTGGTCACCAAAGCCGGTGACGTTATGCCGCTTGATGCGAAAATCAACTTTGATGATAACGCCCTTTTCCGTCACAAGGACATCGAAGAGCTGCGCGACATCGCCGAAGAAGATCCGGCGGAAAAGCGTGCCAAAGATCACGAGCTGAACTACGTCAAGCTGGCTGGTAATATTGGCTGCATGGTCAATGGCGCAGGTCTTGCCATGGCGACGATGGATATCATTCAGCTCTATGGCGGTGCCCCCGCCAACTTCCTCGATGTCGGTGGTGGTGCCACCAAGGACCGCGTCGCTGAGGCTTTCCGCATCATCCTGTCTGATCCCAACGTCGAGGGTATTTTAGTCAATATCTTTGGCGGCATCATGCGCTGCGATGTGATTGCCGAGGGCGTGATCACGGCGGCGCGCGAATTGGGTCTCACCATGCCGCTGGTCGTCCGTCTGGAAGGCACCAACGTCGACAAAGGCAAGAAGCTTTTGAAAGAGTCGGGTCTTAACATCATCGCTGCCGATAATCTGGCCGATGCAGCACAAAAAGTCGTCGGCGCCGTCAAGGCCGAAGCCGCTTAAAGCCCGCACTTAAAAGGAAACACGAAAATGGCTGTACTCATCAACAAAGACACCAAAGTGATTTGCCAGGGCTTTACCGGCGCGCAAGGCACTTTCCACTCTGAACAAGCACTCGCCTACGGCACCAAAATGGTCGGCGGCGTGACACCGGGCAAGGGCGGTACCAAGCACCTCGATCTGCCTGTCTTCAATACCGTTAAAGAAGCCGTGGCCGAAACCGGCGCCAATGCTTCTGTGATCTACGTACCACCTCCCTTCGCGGCCGATGCCATTCTGGAGGCGATTGATGCCGGCATTGAACTGGTCATCTGCATCACCGAGGGCATCCCCGTTCTCGACATGGTCAAGGTAAAGCGCCGTCTGGAAGGCTCCAAGACACGCCTCATCGGCCCCAACTGCCCGGGTGTTATCACACCGGGTGAATGCAAGATCGGCATTATGCCCGGCCACATTCACAAGCGCGGCAAGGTCGGTATCGTCTCCCGCTCGGGCACGCTGACGTATGAAGCGGTCGCACAAACCACTGCCAACGGTCTGGGTCAGACCACCTGTATCGGTATTGGCGGCGACCCCGTCAATGGCACCAGCTTTATTGATGCCATCCAGCTATTCCTCGATGACCCCGAAACCGAAGCCATCCTGATGATTGGCGAAATCGGTGGCGCGGGTGAAGAAGACGCGGCTGAATTCGTCAAAAAGAATGCGAAGAAAAAACCCATGGCCGGCTTTATCGCCGGTGTGACGGCGCCCCCGGGCCGCCGCATGGGCCACGCCGGCGCTATCATCGCCGGTGGTAAAGGCGGTGCCGAGGACAAGATCAAGGCGATGAAAGACGCCGGTATGGTCATGGCCGATAGCCCCGCTGGCCTGGGTGATGCCATCATGAAGGCACTCAAAGCCGCCTGATAAAATGCGCTGCCCCTGTTGATGGAAAGACAGGGGCGGCTTTTCTTCTTACCGAAAGACACTTCCATGTCACGCGACGCGCTCAGTTTCCTCTCCGCCACCAACCCTGATTACCTGGCTGATCTTTACAGCCGGTATGCAAAAGACCCGTCCAGCATTGATCCAAGTTGGGCTGATCTGTTTCAGGGCATGGGCGACGAGGCGCGCAGCCTGATTGCTGAACTCAAAGGGGCCAGCTGGCGGCCCGAGGCGGCCAAAATTGCGGCCGTCCTTTCAACCGCCGCCAATGACGAAGCGCCTGCCGCTAAAACGGGTAAGGGCGATAAAAAAGCAGCGCCAGCGCAGGTGCCCGAAGGCATCACCGGTGCCGCCACCGCCGATTCCTTGCGCGCTTTTCGCATCGTGCGTGCCTTTATGGAGCGGGGGCATCTGCAGGCCGAGCTTGACCCCCTTGGCCTGATGCCGCGCCATTACCACGCCGAGCTGGATTATAAAACCTATGGCTTTACCGAGGCGGATCTTGGCAAATCCATTCAGCTGGGCGGCCTGCTGGGCATGGAAAGCGCCACGCTGCAGCAGATCCTGGATAACCTGCAGGAAACCTATTGCGGCACCATCGGTGTCGAGTTCATGCATATCCAGGATCCCGAGCAAAAAGAATGGCTGATGAAGCGCTTTCGTCAGACGCGCAATCGCCCGGCTTATTCCAAGGACAAAAAACTGCATTTGCTGACGCGCCTGACCTCGGCCGAGGGTTTCGAGAAATTCCTCGATACCAAATTCACCGGCACCAAGCGCTTTGGTCTCGAAGGTGGTGAAGCCACCATCAATGCGATTGATGCCTTCATTGCTCGCTCCGCCGAACTGGGCGTCGAAGAAGCAGTACTCGGTATGGCCCATCGTGGCCGTCTCAACGTCTTGACCAACGTCATGGGTAAATCTTTCACCGCCATGTTCTCGGAATTCCAGGGTACGCCCGCGAAACCTGATGACGTGCAGGGCTCGGGTGACGTCAAATATCACCTGGGTACCTCGTCGGACCGCGATTTTGGTGGCCGCACGGTGCATTTGACGCTGGCGCCCAACCCCTCGCACCTTGAATTCGTCGATCCGGTCGTGGTCGGCCGTGTACGCGCCAAGCAGCGCCTGCGTAACGACAGCGAACGCGCCCGCGTCATGGGCATCTTGCTGCATGGCGATGCGGCGCTGGCGGGCCAGGGGGTAGTGCCCGAAACCCTGATGATGTCGGAACTGCCCGGCTATCGCACCGGCGGCACCGCTCATATCGTCATTAACAACCAGATCGGTTTTACCACCGCACCGTTGTTCTCGCGCTCGGGCCAATATTGCACCGAAGTCGCCAAAATGACGCAAGCGCCCATCTTCCACGTCAATGGCGACGACGTCGAGGCGGTGGTCCATGTGGCCGAGCTTGCCGCCGAATTCCGTCTGCAATTCAAAAAAGACGTTTTCGTCGATATCGTCTGCTATCGCCGTTACGGCCACAATGAAATTGACGAACCTGCCTTTACACAGCCGGAAATGTACAAGGTCATTCGCGCCCGTCCCACCACGCGCACGCTCTATGCGCAAAAGCTGGTTGACGAGGGTACGCTGACCGCTGATGAGGCTGATGGCGTCTTGTCTGCACTCAATGCGCAGCTGGAAAAAGATTTTCAGGCAGCGACAAGCTACAAACCCAACCGCGCCGATATGCTGGAAGGGCATTGGACAGGTCTCAAGGTCGCTTATGGTGATGATCGCCGCGGTTCCACCGCCATCACCGAGGAAGTCGCCAAAAAAGTCATTGCCACCATCACGGCGGTGCCCAAAGACTTCGAGCTCAACTCAAAAATCGCCCGCCAGCTCGAAGCCAAGCGCAAGATGCTGGAAACCGGCGAAGGTTTTGATTGGGCCACGGCCGAGGCGCTGGCCTTTGGCTCGCTGGTGCTCGAAGGCTTCCCCGTGCGTCTTTCGGGTCAGGACTGCGGCCGCGGTACCTTTTCGCAGCGTCATTGTGCGCTCACCGATCAGGCGACCGAAAAGCGCTACATCCCGCTCGATAACATCTCGCCCGGCAAACAGGCGACCTTCGAGGTGCATGACAGCCCGCTGTCCGAGTGTGGTGTGTTGGGTTTTGAATACGGCTATACGACGGCCGACCCCAAATCATTGGTGTTGTGGGAAGGCCAGTTTGGCGACTTCGTCAACGGCGCCCAGGTTATCATCGACCAGTTCATTGCTTCCGCCGAGACCAAATGGCTGCGGATGTCGGGTCTGGTGATGCTCTTGCCACATGGCTTTGAAGGGCAGGGGCCGGAGCATTCTTCGGGCCGTCTGGAACGTTTCCTGCAAGGCTCCGCCGAAGACAACTGGCAAGTGGCCAATTGCTCGACCCCCGCCAACTACTTCCACATCCTGCGCCGGCAAATGCAGCGTGACTTCCGTAAACCGCTGATTTTGATGACGCCGAAATCGCTGCTGCGCCATAAACTCTGCGTCTCGAAGCTCGAAGACTTCACGGCGGGTTCGTCTTTCCATCGTGTGCTGGGTGAAACCGCCAAGCTGGCCAAAAAGGTCAAACGCATGGTGATTTGCTCGGGCAAGGTTTACTACGACCTGTTGGAAATGCGCGAAAAGGCGCAGATCAATGATATCGCACTTGTGCGGCTCGAGCAGTTCTACCCCTTCCCAGACCGCCCGCTCGGCGAAGAACTGGCGAAATATCCCGATGCCGATGTCGTCTGGTGCCAGGAAGAACCGGAAAACCAGGGCGGTTGGACCTTTGTCGATCGTCGCCTCGAAAGCGTCTTGAAAACCATCAAACATAAAGCAGGTCGCCCTCTCTATATCGGGCGCACACCTGCGGCGGCACCGGCCACCGGTTCGCTGAAAGAACACAACCGTGAACAGGCGGCGCTGGTCAGCGCGGCCCTGATGCTATAACGAGTAAAGGAAAATTTGATGTCTGACATTATTGTCCCAAGCCTGGGCGAGTCCGTATCCGAAGCAACCGTGGCCCGCTGGCTGAAAAAAGTGGGCGATGCCATTGCCATGGACGAACCGCTGGTCGAATTGGAAACCGACAAAGTCACCCTCGAGGTGAATGCGCAAGCCGCCGGCACCTTGACAGAAATCAAGGCGGATACAGGCGCCACCGTTGCGGTCGGCGCCGTCCTCGGTGTGCTGGGTGCCGCCGGTGCCAAAGCCGCCGCCGCCCCCGCCGCCGCCAAGAAAGAAGAGACCAAAGAGCAGAAAAACTCTGCGGCCGGCCCCGAGCAGGTTCAGACCAAGGCACAAGCTGCTAAAACGCCCAGCGACCCGTTCCTATCGCCAGCCGTCCGCAAAATCGTTGATGACAACAGCCTTGATACCGCCGGTATCGGTGGGACCGGCAAAGACGGCCGCCTGACAAAAGGTGATGTCTTGGAAGCGCTGAACGCACCGAAATCCGCACCGGCCGCCAAGGCGCCTGCGGCACCCGCTGGCCCGCGCAGCAAGGGCGACCGCGAGGAACGCGTGAAAATGACGCGTCTGCGTCAACGCATCGCCGAGCGTCTGAAAGAGGCCCAGAACACCGCCGCCATGCTGACGACCTTTAACGAGGTCGACATGAGCCATATCATGGCGCTCCGCAACCAATACAAGGATAGCTTCGAGAAAAAGCACGGGGTTAAACTTGGATTTATGTCGTTCTTCGTCAAGGCGGCCATTCAGGCGCTCAAAGATTTCCCCGCCGTGAATGCCGAAATTGATGGCAGCGATATCGTTTACAAAAACTATTACGATATCGGGGTTGCTGTATCGACGCCGACGGGCCTGGTGGTGCCGGTGGTGCGTGATGCCGATGTCAAAGGCTTCGCTGGCATCGAAAAAGAAATTGGCGATCTGGGCCTACGCGCCCGCGACGGCAAGCTGGGCATCGAGGATATGACCGGTGGTACCTTTACCATCACCAACGGCGGCGTCTTTGGCTCGCTGCTGTCGACGCCCATCATCAACCCGCCGCAATCGGCCATTTTGGGGATGCACGCGACAAAAGAGCGCGCGGTCGTCGTCAACGGCCAGGTGGTGGCGCGGCCGATGATGTATCTGGCGCTCAGCTATGATCATCGTATTATCGATGGTAAAGAAGCGGTCAGCTTCCTGGTCCGCATCAAGGATGCCATCGAAGATCCGCAGCGCCTCCTGCTCGATGTCTAATCAGGTTGGCATCCAAACCCGCGTACCAGACGACGCCCGCGAGGGCGTTGTTCTGCTTCACGGCATTGGCCGCACCTACCGCAGTATGACGCGTCTCGCACGGGCCTGTCAGGCGGCGCATTTTGCTACCCTCAATGTCGACTATCCCAGCCGCAAGGGGCCGATCGATCAGCATATTCACGCGCTGCATCGCGCGGTTATTCCGTTCGCAACGCGTTTTGAACGTATCCATTTCATCGGCTTCTCGATGGGTGGGCTGTTGGCGCGGGCCTATCTGGCGTCTTATCGGCCTGAAAATCTGGGCCGTGTGCTGCTGATCGGCGCGCCGCTGGGCGGCAGCGAAGTGGCCGATACCCTTTGCCGCACGCGCGGCGTGGAAAAACTCTTTAACCGCTGGATGGGCCCCGCCTTGGGCGAGCTGACTACCGCCCGGCGTGCCGCTTGTACACTCGCGCCACCCGACTATCCGGTGGCGATGATTGCCGGTGCCACCGGCATCTTTGGCCCCTGGGGTCGCCTGTTCAATCGGCCGCATGATGGTCTTGTCGCGGTTGAGTCCACGCGCTGTTCTGAATTAGACGGCCATATCATTTTGCCTTTCAGTCATGCAGGCTTGCTGTGGCGGCCCGAGGTGGCACGCGCAGCCGTGTCGTATTTGACGCGCGGTACGCTTTAAGCACCTGGTTTTAATAATAAAATTTTACGTTGACATAATAAATAACGTCTTTAGATTGAGGTGGCATCACCCAAAAAGGAGCGCCTCTATGACCACCTGGCAAGCTTGTGTCTATAAGTTGAACGAAGCCGTAGCCCATCCGTATTGGGCGCTGGTCTCTATCACCGATGCCAAAGGCAAGCTTTATTACAGCCGGGTGGCGCAGCAGACCTATGCCGAACAAGCCGCGCGCGAGGCCCGCGACTACGCGATGATGCTCAATGACAACCAACTCACGCGCGAACAAGAAGCCACCACCTTTGCCGCCGCCAAGCTGCCGCCGGGTGCCTTTATGAGCGATGCTGAAATCGCGGTGGCACCGCGGCTGACGGCAGAACAGCATGCACGGGACACGCTGGCTTGGCTGACCAACGCCGCAAAATCCGCAGCCCCGGTGACAGCGGCCAAACCGAAACCGCCCCGCCGTTGATATGCCGATTGTCACGCCACGCCTGTTGATCCAGCCCATTCAGCCTGATCATGCGCCGGCTCTGCTTGAATACAAGCGAGAGAGTTGGGCTGATTTCACCGCCTGGCATTTCCTGCCGGGTCTGGTGCAAAAAGATCAGCTGTCCCTGTCGGGTGTGGAAAAATACTGCGCCGATCTCAAAGCCAAGTTTGATCGCCGCGAGGCCTTGCACTATCTCGGCTTTGCCCGCGATACGGGTCAGCTGGTCTGCAACGGTATTCTTGGCGGCTGCCGCTGGGACGTGCCGATGTTCACCCTGGGTTTCGGGGTGCGCAGTGGCATGACGGGTCGCGGTTATGCGACCGAACTGGCAACCGGCCTTACCAAATATGCCTTCGATGTGCTGAAGGCCCGCAAGGTTGCGGTCTTTCACGCCGATGGCAATATTGCATCGCAGCGCGTGATCGCACGTGTCGGCTTTCAAAAAGAAGGCACCTTGCGCAGTCATCATCCGCTGCCGGGCGGACGTCTGGTCGATGAACATCACTATGGCCTGTTCAGCGCCGCCGAAGTGCGGCCATTGCGCGTGCCAAGGGCTACCGCCTGATACTTATCCAAATTCTTTCGCTGCGCTGCCGCAGATGAATGCGCATTGACAGTCGCTGTCCCGGTGCCGCACCATTGGTCTCTGTCCAAGGCTGTACGGGAGAAGCTCTCCATGAATGACACGCGACAAGACAAACCGTTACCACAGGCCGACGCCAAGGCATTACGTCCGATTGGCTGGTTCATGGGCGGGGTGACAGTGGTCTGCGCCGTCATGGCGGTGGCGACAGGGTATTGGCAGCAGCACCACGCGCGCCATGATTTCAATCGGCGTGCAGCACCCGCCACGGCGATGCGTACGCCGCTGTCAGCACCTCTTCAGGCGACGATGACGGTTTTTCGCGCGCGCTGAATAGAATTTTCTTTTTTAAAAACGATATGAAAGCGTGACCGTGCCGAACAGGGCCGGGTCATCTTGTTCTTGAAATTCCTTCGAGCGATAAACGAAAGCGTAGCTGACCCGTGTTTTGCCATAGGCGGCGGCGACGCCCAGGGTCGCGTCATAAACGAATGGCTCTTTTTCGACGCTGTGGCTGTCGGTGAAGGTATTGCCATCAAGGAAGATATTTTGCGCGACCGCGCGGCCTTCGACCCCGCCAAAGAAATTCCACGCGAATACTTCATCTGGCACCATGAAGGCGCCCGTGCCCGGCATGGCAGGGCGCACGCGAATGGGCGCATCCTGAAAGCGGCCTTCGAAAGGAGAAAAACGAAAGCTCATCCCGGCGTTAGCATAGGTATAGACGTTGCCGACGGTGGCGCCGATATTCGGCTCGGCCGTCAGCGACCACTGTGATTCCAGTATCTCGGGCAGATCCACCGCATAGCGGTTGGGGAAACGGCGGTTCCATGACAGCATCAGGCCCGGTTCGTTTTTCAGCTGATGCCGCCAGCCCTGCGGCTGTGGACTGTCGATCCATTTATGATAGGTCTTGTGGATCTGTTCGCCCAGGGCGGCGGGGCCGATGATACCAACGCTGGCCTCGATTTCATCAATACGGTTTTTACGCACCGTGCTGAGGCCGGCGGCACCATACATATAGGCAGCCCAAGGCCGCTCATCCGCCCCTTGCGCCTGCACGGTGATGTCGCTGGGGGTATAAAGGTTATGCCCAAACGAATAATAAATATTGGTCGCCTGGTTGGTGCGAAACATGGGCACAGCTTCATCCAACGCGCGCGCGAATTCGGGGAGAGGGGCGCCGATTTTGTGATAGGTCAGGCGCACGCCATTGGTGTAATCACCGTCGCGGCCGCCCCAGCCAAACAAATCGTTTTCGACATTGAGGGTGATAAAGCTGCTTTCACCCTGGGCTGCCACCACCTTGGCCATTTCTTTTTCGTAGGTGGTCGAATTGACCGGTTCGATTTTGGCCTCAGTTGCCTGGGTCGGCAGGGCGTCAGGTGTTTCCTCGGCCATGACGGGTAGGGCCACCGAGGTGGTGGCAAACAAGATCAATAGATAAAGCGGTAAACGATACATGGGGCCCCTTAAGGCTCAGCGAACGATTGATGGTACAGATAAATTCCCGGCCATAGTCAAAAAAGGTCAAAAAAAAGGAGCCGATGTTACGCTCGGCCCCTTTGTAATCACACACACTATTTACCTGGTTTTTTGTCGCGGACGGCAGACATCCAGGCGTCACCGGCGCGAGTGGTTTTTGTAACAGCCCTGTGGGTAACCGTCAAACTTTTGCAATATTATTGTTTTAAACCAGATGTTTACGGGGCTGGTTTTTTCGTTGCCACGCAGCGAGAATCACCTGCCTTGCGGGCCAGAGCAGCGAATCCCCGGTCTGCGCGGCTGCTGCTGGTGGGTTTGAGCCCGGGCACGGCCGCGCGCAGCATCTGGCCCACCGCGGCCAAAACGGCTTCGGCCTCAGCCGCGGTCAGGCTGGGGTCGCTGTATTTTTGCTTCAGCTCTATTTCCAGCTCACAGCCGCGGTGAAAGGCCGCTGTTTCTCCGGGGCGATAATAGCGAAAGCGATCCAGCGCACATTCGATCATCACCGCCTTGCCGTTGATCGCAAACATCGCCCGGATTTCGCGGCGATCGGTCAGGGTGGTAAACCAATGCTGATAGGGCTTTTTGCGTGCGGCCTGCAGAAACGCCAGTGCCGCATGGCCTTTCAAGTCCTGCAGTTGCAGGCCGTCCGCGCTAACGGCGAGGTTATGTTCGGTCCGCCGCATCAGGCCGTTGTCACCGCTTTGGGCCGATTTGATCTGCACACGGCTGCTGTAATGCGGCGGGTTGGCATCGAGGGTACGCAGGATCACCCCGCTCTGGCGCAAATCCAGGTCGGCGGTGTCGTAGTAATGCAGCGCCGAGGTATAACGGTTGGTCAGGCGAATATCCACGCTCAAGCTTTGGAACATTTCTGCCGCCGCATCCAGATCGGCCGCGCGGCTGCAGGCGAATTTGCGCTCGAGTTCAAGGTCGGCGTCGATCAGGCGTGGCGGCATGGATGGTGCTTTCGGGCAGTGAAGAGGGGTGCGCCGCCACTTTAGCGAATTACCTTAAAACATGAAAACAAAAATATTTTGGTTATGAAAATCTGCACCCTTCGCAACCCCGCCGCGCCTGGGCTAGAGTGGTGGCACCTTTGCTTGCCCTTCAGGAGACAATAGAAATGTCCGACCAAACTATTTATGACGTCGTCGTCATCGGCTCCGGCCCCGGCGGGTATGTTTGCGCTATTCGCGCAGCGCAACTGGGCCTTAAAGTCGCCTGCGTCGAAAAAGACAATGTGCTGGGCGGCACCTGCTCGAACGTCGGCTGCATCCCATCCAAGGCTTTGCTGTCGGTCTCCGAAAAATACGAACAGGCGACGCATCAATTCGCAGGGCTTGGCATCGAGGTCGGCACGCCTAAATTCAATCTGGCCAAGATGATGGCGCATAAAGACAAAGTGGTCGCCGACAACACCAAGGGCATTACCTTTCTGCTGAAGAAAAACAAAATCGATCATGTCGTGGGCCTGGGCGAGATTGTCGCCGCTGATACGGTTAAAGTCGGCCCCACCTTACTCAAAACTAAAAACATCGTGATTGCCACTGGCTCCGAAGTCACGCCACTGGCAGGTATCGAGGTGGATGAAAAAACCATTGTCACCTCGACCGGTGCGCTGTCTCTCGAAAAGGTACCCGGCCATATGGTGGTTATCGGTGGCGGGGTGATTGGTCTTGAGCTTGGCAGCGTCTGGCAGCGTCTGGGCGCCAAGGTGACGGTGGTCGAATATATGGACCGCATCCTGCCCACCATGGATGGTGACGTCTCCAAGGAAATGAAAAAAATCTTTGCCAAGCAAGGTATCGAATTCAAACTTTCGACCAAGGTCGCCAAGGCGGAGAAAACCAAGCAGGGCGTGAATTTGACGTTGGAGGCCGCCGAGGGTGGCAAATCAGAAACACTCACCGCCGATGTCGTGCTGCTGGCGATTGGCCGCCGCGCTTATACCAAGGGCCTGGGTCTTGAGGCCGTTGGCGTTAAAACCGATAATCGCGGCCGCGTCGAGATTGACGACCATTTCCAAACCAACGTCAAAGGTATCTATGCGATCGGCGATGTCGTGCGCGGCGCCATGCTTGCCCACAAGGCCGAAGACGAAGGCGTGGTCCTGGCAGAAATTATTGCCGGTCAAAGCGGTCATATCAATTACGATGCCATACCGGGTGTGGTTTATACGCATCCCGAAGCGGCCTCGGTTGGCAAAACCGAAGAAGAATTGAAAGCCGCTGGCGTGGCATACAAGGCGGGCAAATTCCCCTATATGGCCAACGGTCGCGCGCGTGCGATGTCGGCCACCGACGGCTTTGTAAAAATTTTGGCCGATGCCAAAACCGACCGCGTCCTGGGCTGTCACATAGTCGGCGCCGAAGCGGGGACATTGATTGCCGAAGTGGTCTCGGTGATGGAGTTTGGTGGCTCGGCCGAAGACATCGCCCGCACCTGCCACGCCCACCCGACACTGAACGAAGTGGTCAAAGAAGCAGCCCTGGCCGTCGATAACCGCGCCCTGCATATCTGATCCGCACACCATACAAGGAGCCCCGCCCATGCTGAAGATCGAAGATTTTGATGTGACGCCAGAGCGGGGTTTTCTCACCCCCTATGACATGGACCGCGTCACCCTGCCGCCGGTTTTTGACCCCATCGTCACTATGGGCACGCGCTTGTCAGATCTGATCACGGCGGGGACGGTGCATAAAATTCTTCGCCAATTACCCGAAGTTGATATGCAAGCGGAATTACCCAAGTTGTCGGACGCGCAGATGCGCAAATTGATGGTGCATTATTCCTTTATCATCCAGACCTATGTCTGGGGTGAAAAGACAGTGGGCGATACCTTGCCGCGCAATCTGGCCGTACCTTATGCGGCCCTCTCGGCGGCGATTGGCCAATATCCGCTGCTGCCCTATTCATCCTATACGCTGGACAATTGGGGCAGGCTTGATACGGACGGCCCCATCACACTTGAAAACATCTATGTCATTCAGAACTTCATCGACGGGCAGGATGAAAACTGGTTCATCATGGTCCACGTCGAGATCGAGGCCAAGGCGGGTGCTGCCCTGGCCGCCATGTCCGCCCTGATCGCGGCGGCTGCTGCCAAAGATGTCGAGAAAACGGCCGCCGGTTTACAAGCTGTCTTATCGGCCTGGGAGAACATCAATCCGGTCTTTGACCGCATGATCGAAAAATGCGATCCGTACATATACTACAATCGCGTCCGTCCCTATATCCATGGCTGGAAAGGTAATCCCGCTTTGCCCGAAGGTGTTTTATACGAAGGCGTTTTCAACAACGAGCGCCAGTCGTTCCGTGGCCAGACCGGTTCGCAAAGCTCGATCGTGCCGACGATGGACGCGCTTTTGGGTATCGCCCATGACAACGATCCGTTGCGTGAATACCTGGACGAGCTACACGCCTACCGCCCGCCCAAACATCGCAAACTGATTGAGGCCGTGGCCGAGGCGAGCCAGCTGCGCCCCTTTATCATCGAGAGTGGTCACGCCGACCTCATCCTGCTCTATAATAAAATTGTCGACCATGTGCAAAAATTCCGTACCCGCCACCTGGAATACGCCGCGCATTACATTAATAAGCAAGCGCAAAGCGATGATGGTAACCCGGTCGAGGTCGGCACCGGAGGTACACCCTTTATGAAGTATCTCAAAAAACACCGCGACGAGAGCCGCGCCAGTTACATCGGCGACTATGCCCCGATGTTCCATGCGCCGGTGTTTAAAACAAGCGCGAACGGCTGATTGTACGTCCTAAAGAACGCTGACGATCTTATCCGCCAGTGCCTCCGCGCTTTCGCTCCCTTTCAAGAACAAATGTCCGGCGCTTTCGGGCAGGGTAAAGACTTCGGCGTGGCGGGCGACGGTGGCGCGTGCAACAATGGCGGCTGCCTCGGCATAGCCGACAATCTCGTCTGATGGTGCGTGGGCTGCGATCAACGTACCGGTAAAGGCAGCCGTGTCGGCAGCGCCCGTACCGCTCATCAAATCATCGACAAAGCTTGCATGAAACGGCACTGGCTGTCCCAGTACATTGACGACAATCTGATCAGGATGGCCAACCTCGGGCTTGATGAGCGCATCATCTTGAAAACGCGCAACCGTGCGTTGGCTGTCACGTGGGGAACCAATCGTGACAATAATGTCAACCGAAGGACAATGCTGCCAGGCGCTCAGTGCCGCCGTACCGCTTTTGCTATGGCCAATCAACAGGCGGGGCGGCATGCCTTGCGCCGTCAGATAGGCGGCGGCGGCGGCCAGATCGGCGATACGGGTGCTGAGGTTGGTGGCCAGCGGGTCGCCGCCACTGGCGCCAAAGCCGGTGGTGTCGATACGCAAAGTCGCAACACCGCGTTCGGCGAGGGCGCGAGCGATCTTTGTTGCTGCATGGCTTTCTTTGACGCAGGTAAAACAGGGGCCAAACACCGCATAGGCGCGGGGGGTGTCCACAGGCCGGTCAAGAAGCGCGGCGATCACGGCGCCCCGGCCGTTGTCGAAACTGATTTTCTCGCGGGTGGTGTTCATGGCTTTAATATACACCTATGTGTTGGGGAAGGGAACCGCAGGCCATAAAAAAACCCCGCCGGTTTAGGGCGGGGTTTTTTTGCCGTTATCAGTATTTATTCGGCAGCTTTATCGGCGCGATGTTCTTGTCTGCGTTCTTTGATTTTTTCTTTTTGCTCGGGCGTCATGTTTTCGTATTTTTCTTTGCGTTTAGCTTTAGCAGCTGCACGCTCTTCCTCGCTCATGGCATCCCATTTGGCTTTTCTTTTCTCTTTTATAGCGGCTTTTTCTTCGGGGCTCATCGCCTCCCACTTAGCTTTTTTCTCCGCCTTGTGGGCTTCTTTTTGCTCGGGCGTCATCGCTTCCCATTTTTCTTTCATGGCCGCACGACGTTCTTCTTTGACGGCGTCAGGGGCACCCATCATCGCCGGTGCGTCCGCGGCGGATTGGGCCAGGGCTGCGGGTGGCAGGCTGAGGGTCATGACGGTGGTGGCAATGGCGGCCAGCATCAGGTGAGGGCGGCAGTTGCGTAAGGTGAGGGTGGTCATTTCTTTATCTCCTTGATTAAACAATATAATTTCGATTAAACAGCGGGCCCGTTTCTGCGTGATCGACATCTGTGCCACGCTGGCTGAGATCATAACCCTGCGGGGTAAAGGTTTTATGAACATGACCGCAGGAAAAGACGGGCTTGGGCCGTATCATCACAAAGGTAAATTTGCTATGGTAGATGTTGCATTGAACAAAAATAACTCTGTGATGATTGCACCCAGCGAAATGACGCCGGCCTTGCCAGATATGCGCGCGACCGACAGTGCCGATGATGACAGCCGCCTGATGGTGCTGATTGGCGCTGGCGACGAAGGCGCCTTTAAGACGCTGATGGACCGCCATATGCTGCGGGCCGTGCGGCAGGCGGCGCGCTTGATTGGTAACGACAGCCAGGCCGAAGACATCGCCCAGGAGGCCTTTGTCCGGGTTTGGCGGCACGCCGACCGCTGGCAGGAAACCGCGCAGCGTGGTGCCCGTTTTTCCACCTGGCTCTACAAAATTATTCTCAATCTGGTGATAGACGAAAAGCGCAAGCGTCAGACGGTGGCCATCGACAGCATTGCCGAGCCCGCTGATGACCGCCAACCCGGCGCCGAGGATATGATCGTGCGCCAGCAACGCGCAGCCGAGGTGCAGGCCGCCCTCCGCCAGCTGCCCGATCGCCAGCGCGAGGCTTTTGTTTTGTGTTTCTTCGAGGAGTATTCAAACCGCGACGCGGCTGAATTGCTCGATGTCAGCGTCAAGGCGCTGGAATCCCTCCTCGTGCGTGCGCGCCGCAGTCTGCGCGAACTTTTGACGAAGGAGAGCCCCTTATGACGGATCTTCATGAAACCCCGATGCCCGTCGCTCTTTTCGACGAAGTGCTAGGCCTTCATGGCGCTGATTTGTCACGCTGGCCGCTGGCGCATATCAAACCGGCGCTGGCCCTGATGGCCGCCGATGATGCTGTGCGTCAACGCTTTGATAATGTGCGTCGATTGGATGATGACCTGCGTCTGGCCGATGCGGAGACGGCGCGGCGGTTACTCGCCCGGCATGGTGAGTCTGCACCCCAGCTGCAAGACAACGTCATGCGCCGCCTGCGCGGCGAGACGGTGGTGTCGACCCCCGCCGCCGCCGTGATATCCCTGCCGCAGCGCGCTGCTGTTTCTTTGCGCGCCTTTTTCGCGCCGATTGGCAGCCTGCTGATTATCGGCCTTATCGGTTTTGTCATGGGTGTGCAACAGCCCGCCAATGCCGACGACAGCCTGTTGGATGGTTTGGTGCATGGACAAGAAATCGTCATTTCCGGCGATCAGCCCCTGACGGGAGGACTGTAAGATGAAAAAAATTAAACTGGTGCCCGTCCTGATCGTCGCCCTTTTGTTATCGCTCTCGGTCAATCTCTACTTTGGGGGGCATCATCTGGGCCGCTTTGTCTCTAGCGGTCCCTGTGACAAGCCGGCGTGGCGCGCCCGTGAAGAAGCCCTCAAGGCCCGGCTGTCGCCCGATGATTATGCCGTGGTCCGCGCCCACAAGGCTGAAAAGAAAAAGCAGTTTCGCGCCGAGCGTGAAAAGCTGGATCAAGCCCGCCGTGACGTCGAGATGGCCATGCAGACCGAACCTTTTGATCAGGCAACACTGGATGCGGCCCTTGAACAGGAACGCATCTTGAAGACAGCGATGTTGCAACGGATGCGTGAATCCCGTGACAAGGTGAAAGGCCAGCTGTCCCCCGAAGGACAGGTGATTTTCAGCGAAGTCATGAAGGCGCAGGCGCAAGCAACCCCTGAGCCTTCGCGCGACTGATCACATAAATTAATGATAGTTAAGGGGCTTTTTCGCGACTGGCGCCGTCTCGTTGGTGGCCGCTTTTGGTGCGGGCGTGATTTCGCCCAAGACCAGAACCGGATCACGGCTGGGCGTCACCGGACCATAGCTGGGTAAGCGTGGCGGCTTTTCGCAGTACTGGCGGAACGCTTTTAAAGCCTCGGCGGATGTGGCGCCCGTCACAACGGCGCCGCGCGCTTCCTGCGCTTCAGCGGCGGCAAAGGCCGCGAATTTGTCCTGTGCCAGTTCAATCGTCACCACCCGACCCGCCACCACCGCTTTGACCCCGGCACTGGCCGGTTCAAAGGCCATGCGGGTGGTCAGGCCATAGTTGAAAACTTCCTGCGGCGTCTTATCGACTTCGATGACAAAACGGCCGGCATCTTTGGCAAGATCGCTGAGGATGCGGGTGGCATCGGCAGCTGGCAGCTGCAGCGACAGGTTGTCATACGGCATGGTGATAATCAAAAGCCCGGCGTCGGGGTTGTGATGTGCATGGATAATGGCGTCGCGGTCAACGATGACGGGAGCAACAATACCTGGTGCGTCAATGACCATCGCCCGGGACGATTTTTCTGCTACATGGCAAAGATTGTCGATGACATCTTCTGGCACCTCAAGCGTGCTGTTATTGGCTGCATGCCAATAACGTGCCCCATGCCGCATGCGGATCTCATCTTGAAAGGAGATGAAGCCCATTGTCTGCAGGTTCAGATAGACACCCTCGATATCACCGCCGGGTGCCAGCAATGTCGGCTGCGACTCGATCTTTGTTTCGATCTCTTGCCAGGCCGCGGCATCTTCGACAGACAGGATCAAGCCGTGATCTTGTATCTGGTCTGATATCTCTGCCCTATAAATGAGATAGCCCAGGGTCTTGGCAAAGCCCGGCCCTTCGCAATGCAGGCGGACTTGTTGGGCTTGCTTATCCAGCAAGAGATAAGAGACACAGGCCGGGTTGAACCAAGAGCCTGCCGCGTTCAGCAGTCTCTTGTCATTTTGTGGCAGGGTGAGGGTGTCAACGTG
>JAIXUW010000328.1 GCA_027483355.1 Alphaproteobacteria bacterium | reverse complement strand
GAATGGCCCGCGCGTCTGGGTCCGTTTCGCCCGGCCACACGGCTGGATATCACCCTGGGGCCGGTCACGGACCACGACGATCTGCGTGAGATCACCTTAACACCGCATGAGACCTGGCACGATCGCTTGGACGCTCTTAGCCAATTTGCCGCCAAACTTAAAACCGCCTGACCCTTGCCCCCTGAAGACGGAGACGACAGACATGACCGCGCCTAAAAAAATGCCCACCAAAGCTTTCGTGCTGGCCGCCGGTCGCGGGGAACGTATGCGACCCCTGACCGATAACTGTCCCAAGCCCCTGCTCGAAGTTGGCGGCAGCAGTATGCTCGACCGCGCCCTTGATGCGCTGGTGGCGGCAGGTGTGGAAGATGTCGTCGTCAATACCTGCTATCTGGGCGACATGATCGCCGACCATCTGCAAAAACGCCAAGCCTCGGGTCGGGCACCGCGCATCACCCTCAGCCATGAAAACGTGATGCTCGATACCGGCGGCGGCGTCAAAAAAATGATCGATTTTTTTGGTGACGAGGCGTTTTATGTGCTGAACGCCGATGTCGTCTGGACCGATGGTGTCCAGCCGACGCTGGATGCGATGGCGGAGGCTTGGGACGACAGCAAGATGGATGTGATGCTGCTGCTCCATACCACCACCGATTTGCCCAGCTATGCCGGCCGCGGGGATTATTATTTGCCCGAGGGCAGCAATCAGCCGGTCTTTGGCAAAAAAGCAAAATCACCGGCCAATTTTATCTTTGCCGGGCCGCGCATCGTCCATCCACGTCTTTTTAAGGGGGCACCAGAGGGTGCTTTCTCGTTTTTGCAGCTGTTTCACAAGGCCGAAGCAGCCGGGCGTTTGTTCGCTCATCGGCATGACGGCGAATGGCATCATGTCGGCACCCCCGAGGCTTTAGAGAAAACCAATCAGATCCTGGCCCGCGGCAAGATCGCTTGCGACAAGGACCGTCCGCGCAAACGCGCGCCGTAAATTATTTTCCTATGAATCCCGCTGTCTCCCTATCTGATACGCAGAGACCGGCTGTTTATACAGTGCCGGCGGGAGCGGCATTTGCCGATACGCTGGCCGCAGGTTTATTAGCTGAATATGCGGGCGACCCGCTGAAGCTGGCCGAGGTGACGCTGCTTTTACCCACCCGCCGCGCCTGCCGCACGGTGCGCGAGGCTTTTTTAAGGTTGGCCGATGGGGCCGCGTTGCTGTTGCCCCGCTTGGTGGCGGTGGGCGACGTTGACGCCGAAGAATTGGCCTTGCTGCACGCCGATGAAGAAGCTTTGACAGCGGCACTCGATATGCCCCCCGCCATCAGCCCGCTGCAACGGCAGATTTTATTGGCGCGATTGATCCAGCGCCGCGATCCGGCGCAAAGCTTTGATCAGGCGGCGGCCTTGGCGCTGGCGCTTGGGCGTTTTCTCGATGAGGTGCAAAACGAAGGTCTTTCGTTTGATGGTCTGGCGACACTGGTCCCCGACAGCTTCGCCGCGCACTGGCAACAGACCATTAGCTTCCTGCAGATTCTGACCGAACACTGGCCGACCATTCTGGCCGAGCGCCATGTGATGGATGTGGCCGAACGCCGCACACGTTTGATTAGGGCGCAAGTCGCCGCCTGGACAGCGCGTCCACCCGCTGGCCCCGTCATTGCCGCGGGTACGACAGGGACCACGCCAGCGGCAGCGGAACTTCTTTGTCTGGTGGCGCAATTACCGCAGGGGTGTTTGGTTCTACCCGGTGTTGATCTGGAACTGGATGACGCAGGCTGGAAGGCGATTGGATCCGAACATCCGCAAAGCGGCATCAAGGCGCTGCTTGAGCGGGTGGGTATTACCCGGGCCGAGGTTCGCCTATGGCCGCACGCCGAAAAAATCAATCCAGCGCGCAGCCGTTGGCTCAGTCAGGCGATGCGCCCTGCCGAGACGACCGATGTCTGGCGCAGCCTCGGCACTAGTGATATCACGCCCGATGCTTTAACTGGTATGGTACGTCTTGATTGCGCCACCCCGCAGGAAGAAGCCGATATGATCGCGCTGTTGTTGCGCGAAACGCTGGCAACGCCGGAAAAAACCGCGGCTCTCATCACGCCGGATCGCCGCCTGGCACGGCGGGTGACACAAAGCCTGAAACGCTGGGGTATCCAGATTGATGATACTGGCGGCCAGCCACTCACTGAGATTATGGCGGGGTCGTATCTGACGCTGCTGGCCGAAATGGCGGAAACGCAGCTGGCGCCGGTGACGCTGCTATCGTTGTTGAAACATCCTTTAACAGCACTGGCACTTCCTGCCGATGATATGCGTGCCATGGTTTATTTACTCGATGAAGTGGCCTTGCGCGGTCCTCGCCCGCGCGCTGGTCTTGACGGGTTGCAACAAGCCTTGGCCACGGTCGATGCAAGGCCAGGCGACCGTGAAAAGCTTTTGGATTGGGTGAAGCATTTGACGGCGGCCATGCAGCCCTTCGCCGATTTAATGGCGGCGCGGGTACCACAAGACTTCGCGCAACTGCTCGATGCCCATATCGCCCTTGCCGAGGCGGTTGCCACCACCACCGATCAGCCAGGTCGTGCCCGGGTTTGGCGCGGTGAGGGCGGCGAGGCAGCAGCCCTTTTTCTGGCTGACCTCCGTCAGGCGGCGGCTGATATCCCACCGGTCGCCCCCCGGCAATACACCAGTTTGCTGACGACACTGTTCAAGGGCATCACCGTGCGGCCCCGCTATGGCAGCCACCCGCGTATTTTTATTTATGGTTTAATCGAAGCGCGTCTGGCCTCGGCCGACCGGGTTATTCTGGGGGGGCTGAACGAGGGCACTTGGCCGGCCCTCCCCGGCCATGACCCCTGGTTGTCGCGGCCGATGCGCCGCGCTTTTGGCTTACCGCAACCGGAAGCCGCTGTGGCCATTGCCGCGCATGATTTTGTCCAGGCCGCCAGCCGCCCAGAAGTGTTTCTGACACGCGCGCAGAAAATGGACGGCACGCCGACGGTGCCCGCCCGCTGGCTGCTTCGGATGGAAACCGTTTTGCACGCGACGGGGCTTGATTGGAACCGCGCCGATGCGGCGCGCTATCATGCCTGGCGCGGCCAGATGGACGAAGCGGGTGAGCCGCGTCCCGTCCAGTGCCCCGCACCGATGCCACCCGCCAAAGCGCGACCCGACACGCTCTCGGTCACTAAAATTGAAACCTGGATGCGCGACCCCTATCAGATTTACGCGCAGTATGTCTTGGGCCTCTCGGCACTCGATCCGATTGATGCGGATCCCGGCGGGTCGGAGCGCGGTATCTTTATTCATCGCGCCCTGGAAACTTTTGTCCGCGACCATATGGATCGTCTGCCCCCCGATGCCGCCAACGTTTTGCGGGCCCATGGTCGCCGTGCCCTTGCCGAGCTGGCGGTGCCGGCCGAAGTGGAAGCCTTCTGGTGGCCGCGCTTTGAGCGGATTGCCGATGCCTTTATCGCCGAAGAAATCAGCTGGCGCCGTCAGGCGACTCCCTATCAGGTCGAAGCACGCGGTCGGCTGGTCTGGCCTGATTTTACCCTGACCGCCAAAGCCGATCGTCTTGATAAAATGCCCGATGGCAGCTATGCCATTCTCGATTACAAAACCGGCCAGCCGCCGTCGGCTAAAGATGTTCTTGAAGGCCTATCGCCGCAATTACCCCTCGAGGCGCTGATGCTGCGCCAAGGCGCGTTTGAAGGTGTCCCGGCGGGCGAGACCACCGATTTACGCTATTGGCAGGCCTCGGGCAGTGGTGGCAAACCGCTGAAAGTGACTTCGGTCACCAATAAGGCGGCCAGTGCCGCCGACCTGACCGAGCAAGCAGAAGTCGGTTTGCGCCGTTTGATTGATACCTATAAGGACGCGCAAACCCCCTATATCAGCCGTCCCCACGCCGAGGCGCGTGCGCAGGCGCGCGGCGGTGATTACGATCACCTTGCCCGTATCAAGGAATGGGGCGTGTCCGCCGACGAGGATGACAGCGATGGGGAGGTGGCGGCATGACATCAAGCACACCTCTTAAAAAAGCGCCATCCCCGCGCCATGCCGCCACGATTGTGCAAGCGCTGGCCGCCGACCCCAGCCGCCACGTCTGGGTGGGGGCTTCGGCCGGTACGGGCAAGACAAAAGTTCTGATTGATCGCGTTTTGCGTCTGATGTTGCCCCGGATAGGAGCCGATGGCCGCAGTCTGCCGGGCACCGCCACGCAACCGGGCCGTATTTTGTGCCTGACATATACCAAAACGGCGGCGGCCGAAATGTCGAACCGGATTTATGATCGTCTGGCTAAATGGTCGGTCATGGATGATGCGCATCTGGCCACCAATATTGCTGATCTGACGGGGGCGGCGGTTGATGATGCTGCTTTGGCGGCAGCGCGGCGCTTGTTCGCGCAAGTGCTGGATACGCCGGGCGGCCTTAAAATCATGACGATTCATTCGTTTTGCCAGTCGCTGCTCAAGCGCTTTCCGATTGAGGCGGGGCTGGCGCCGCATTTTAGTTTAATGGATGAACGGCTGGCGAGTGATATCCTGACCCAATGCCTGCATGATTTAATCAGTGATACGCGCCGCGATGCGGCGGCTCCCCTTAGCCATGCCTTCGCCCGTCTGTCCTTGCGCTTAGGCGCGGAAGATCTCACCGATGTTTTGCAAAAGGTGATGACCAAGCGTGGCCCTTTGTCGCGTTTGCTGGCCCATTACGGCGACAATGGTGCTGCCGCCACCCGCACGGTGGCCGGTGTTTATACCCGCCTGGG
>JAIXUW010000248.1 GCA_027483355.1 Alphaproteobacteria bacterium | reverse complement strand
CGCAAAATCGATGCCGCCCGTGCGGCAGCCGTAGAGGCGCAGGAAGCTTATGAGGCTTTTGTGGCTGTTAATGGCGCCAAGACAGAAATCGATGTTCAATTGAAACTTAAAAAAGCCGCTCTCACAAACCTTGATATTGTGCTGGAGGAGGCTAAAAAGTCCTATGCCACCATCGGTGGTAAATTGGACGTGGTCAGCACATTTGCCACGAAGTATGGAGCTGGCGCTTACAGCAGCCGTAACTGCCTACAGACCGAAGCGGATGCCGCATATTTCAGCAGCAAAAAAGGTTTTCCGCACCTCTGGGCTTTGACCTTTGATGCCCATTACCGTGAAGGCCGCGCCGTTCTGCGCCACTATGCCAAGCTGGGCACTACGCCTGCTGCCTTATGGGCGGAAGAAAAAGCGCATGTCGCTATTTATGAGCCTAAATATAGCGATAGAACGCAACTTGAAGGCGAAATCAAACAACTGACCGCCACAGCGACTGAAATTGACCGTCTGAGCAAACAGATCGCATCCGAAGCAGATATTCGCCGGACGATGCTCGCCGAGATCGTCAAACAGCTTGATGATAAAACCACCTTCTCGCGCGCGGCCGTCGTGCTGCCTGAATACGTCAGCGATGCCGTGGTCGAAGCCCGCGTCAAAGCAGATGCCTTCCAGCGCGTACAGGAACGCCTCGTCGCGCAAAGTGCTGGCCTCGATAAAATGTCGGCCAATCTCAATAAGCATATGTACAAACTGGACCGTGCGGTTAGCCGCGCTCCCAGCAAAGACATCAAAATTGATCTCCCGGATATCGCCCGTAAGTATCAGGGCCAGCAGGTTCTCAATCGTCACCTGGCGCAAGAGGCGGTCAAGGCGAATGCCCGCATCGGCGCTTTCTCGACCACCAGCCCGCGGGTGCAAATGCGTCGCGCCAACGACAATATCAACACGACCAGTTCAACCTATGATCCGCTGGATGTATGGACCATGTATATGATCTGGAGTCTGCTCGATACCAATTCTCTGGCTGGCGCGGTTGACCCGGCGGCAGTCCAAATGACCCTGGGCATCCCCGAGGCCGCCGCCCTGGCCGCCGATATCGATATGGCCAATCTCAGCCCCAATATCGATGTGGCATCGCTGAATGAGCTGAACGGCATGAATATTGACGCAGGTAATCTCGATAGCCTGATGAGCGATATTAACATTAGTATTCCTGATATCAGCGTACCGGATATCAGTGTCCCCGATATCAGTATCGACACCGGCAGCGTGGGCGGTTTTGATGGCGGTGGCGGCGGTTTCGACGGTGGTGGCGGCTGGTAACCCGCCTCACGCTTCCACCTGTTAAAAAGGGCGTGCCGTACGGCGCGCCCTTTTTATTTTTAGCCTATGCCTTATGACGATTTAATGCGCTTTGGCAGGGATATGATCGATCGCTTCGTTGATGAGCGCGCTGCCATTTTTGCCAAGGTTGTCACGCAACAGTTTTTCCGCAGCTTCGGCGGCGATGTCAGCCGCCTGACGGCGCAGTTCAGCCACCGCATTGGTCTCGGCGCGGGCGATACGCTCGAGCAATTGATCTTCGCGGCGCTTTTGCGCCTCGTCCATCTTGCGGTTGCTGTCATGTTCGATACGCTGCGCGGTTTCTTTGGCACCGTCGATGATACGTTGCGCGGTTTGCAGCGCTTCGCGGTGCTGGCGTTGCGTTTCCGCTAAAAGATCCTGGGCTTCGGTGCGCAGGCGCTCGGCCTCATCCAGTTCTGCCTGGATACGGGCCGTGCGGCTATCCAGTATGTTCAAAATAGGTTTGCGGCCCTTGATATAGACCAGGACGAGAAACAGCAGGGTCGACAACAGTACCCAGAAATTTGTGTCTTGCAGCAGGCCTTTTTCCATCTTGGCTTATCCTTGGAATATTAATCAAGCTTTGTTCATCAGGGTTTTGACGGTCGGCAGGGCGTCGCTTTTGCTCAGATGCAGCTTGCCCACTTTATTGGCCATGTCGGCCGCCACTTCGGCGGCGATATCCGCCAATGAATTGAGGGCTTCCGTTTTCGCCTTGGCAATGGCGCTTTCGGTGCTGGCAATACGGCTGCGTGCGTGATCGGCAAAACGCGCCGCATCCTGTGTCTGCCGTTCGGCGGCGGTGGCCTCTACTTTGGCGATGGCGCCGCGCGCATTGTCCTGCGCCGTCGTCAATATCGCTTCGAAGGCCAGGCGGGCGCTGTCCGCTTCGCTGTTCATCTGCGCGGCGCGGTCAAGATTGCAGTTTATCTGGGTCTGGCGCAGGTTAACGACTTCAGTCACGCGGGGTAGGGCAAGGCGCGACATCAGCACGTATAAAAGCGCAAACATAATCGCCAGCCAGAAAACCTGGCTGGAATAGGTCGAGGTATCAAGCTGCGGAAAGCCGCCCTTAGATTCCGTTGCGGCGTCGATGGCGGTCACATCTTCGACCACCAGGGTTTCATCGAGCATCATCGTACCATCGGGCAGGATGATCAAATCACCTTCGCCGCTGGTAGAGGTCGCGTTACCTTCTTCATCCAAAAGGATAACGGCCGCCGGGGCGTCTGTGTTGGTCGCGGCAGTGTCGCCTGCAAAGGAAGGGTTGGTCAGCAGGGTAACGGCCACAACAGCTGCGGCCATCAGATGACGGTAATTTAAGACAGTCTCGGTCATAAACGCGGGTGCTTTCATCTAAACGCGGATGATCGTATCGGCGACTAAAAACGGTGTCACGGGGGAGGGCGCTAAAGCCCATCTCCCCCGTGATAAACCGTTTAGAACTGCACGAACAAGATCAGCAGGGCGATAACCAGCGCGAAGAGCGCGATGGCTTCCACCAGGGCGAAGTACAGCAGACCAGTACCTTTAACAGTATTCGCAACGCTGGGGTTGCGACCGATGGTGTTGATGATGCTGGAGAAAAGCATGCTCAGACCAATACCGACGCCAAGCAATGGCAGGACGGCGATGCTGGCGGCGATGAGTTTTGCTGAAGCTGGCTCCATTTGTGTATTCCTCTTTCGTGGTTTGGTTGGTTTGAGTTTGGTGGTTTTGGTTGGTAGTAAAGTTAGTGCAACTCGATCGCGTCTTTCAGGTAGAGGCAAGTCAGGATCGAGAAGACATAGGCTTGGATAAACGCGATCATCAGTTCAAGGCCGATAAGCGCCGTATTGACGACCAGCGGCAGAACGCCCAACACGACACCGAGACCGACGCTAAAGCCGGCAAAGACTTTCAGCATGGTGTGGCCGGCCACCATATTGGCGAACAAACGCACCGACAGGCTGATGGGGCGGGAAAGATACGAAATAACCTCGATGGTGGCGATCAGGGGCACGATGAAAATCGGCACACCCGAGGGTACGAACAAGGTCAGAAAATGAAAGCCGTGGCGCATAAAACCGATCAACGTGGCCATCAGGAAAACAAACAGGGCCAAGGCACCGGTCACAATAATGTGGCTGGTAAAGGTAAACGAATAGGGGATCATGCCCAACAGGTTGCCCATCAGCACGATCATGAAAATCGAGAAAACGAAGGGGAAGTATTTACGACCTTCATGGCCCAGGTTTTCGTGCACGATACCGCCGACAAATTCGTACAGCATCTCGGCGACGTTCTGCCAGCGGCCGGGGATGACCGCCTTGCCGCGCATGGTCAGCGTCATCAGCAAGGTGGCGGCAATCACCGCCAGGCCCATCCATAGGGCCGATTGCGTAAAGGAAACATCATACCCTGCCAGTTGCAGCGGGATGATGGGCTTGATCACGAATTGCTCGAGCGGATTTGCAGCCACGTGGTCTCTTCCTCAGTTAGCGTTGTCGTCGTTGGGCGGTTTCATGCGGGTGAAACCCACCTTGTAGTCCTGCCCCGTCTGCGCGCGATAGATGTTCAGGAAACCGGCCGCAAAGCCCAGGATCAGGAACACAATCATCAGCCATGGCCGGGTGTCCAGCCATTCATCGAGCCAGTAGCCCAAAAAGCCA
This sequence comes from Alphaproteobacteria bacterium, assembly GCA_027483355.1. Classification (GTDB taxonomy): domain Bacteria; phylum Pseudomonadota; class Alphaproteobacteria; order Micavibrionales; family UBA2020; genus JAEXMB01. The sequence goes on along the minus strand of JAIXUW010000248.1, from coordinate 2,322 downwards.
CCGACCACCAGCGCTGCCACCAGATCGGTTGCGACCCGCATGGCGGCCGCGGCCCCGGAGGGGGGCGCATTGGCATCATCCGCCGGCGATACCGGGGGCTTTTGCCGATGCTGCGCGGCTTTGATCCTTTGCTCAAGATCATCAGGCGGTTGGCTCATGCCGGCAGACCTCTGTTGGCGCGATAAGAAGCGTGCTGAAACTACGCATTACTATAATGAGAGTCAAGCCGTGTAGGTAGGGCATGGTAACCGATCTTGATAGACTTATTATTTTTACATAAAAATAATAGTTTATCGCAGCCATCACTTATTAGCGGGGCCTTTCGAAAGGCTTTGCTGTGTTGTGTCTTCGCTTTGAGCCTCAGATTGTTAAAATCGACAGGTCAGTCGGCTCATGGATAGGTAAGAACAAGTCGGTTCATCCTTCATCAATCAGGTGTAAATGGCGAATCCATCGCAAACGTACACGATAATTTCTGCAGGTTTTTTTGCCGGTGTCAGCATGATCAAGATTATTTGCGACCTTCTGGAGCGGCTGAAGCCTTTGGGGCATTTCCTGGGCGCTTGATATTTTAACAAAAAAGCGCGCCCGGCACGGGGCGCGCTTTCAGATTATACTTAGAGCGGTTAGAAGGCAGCGCCGATCCCTTTGTTGATCAGGCTATCCCACATGTACTTGTCTTCGTTCAGACGCACGTTGTGGGTTCCTTCCACGTTAGAATGCACCAGCTTTTGTTTGTCGAAAACCAGCACCAAACGAAGATCATAGCCGGTTTTTTCAACTTTCATTTTGCCAAGACCAAGCGAGCTGGAGCTTTTGATTTCGCGATACGGCAGCGAATACCCCTCCATCGACAGCATCTTGCGGCGGAACTGTTCGAGCTGTTCCGGTGAGCCTTGCACCACGGCGTTGCCGTAGTAACAGGTCTGCATATCCTCAAGGCTCATGCGTTCAAACTTATCAGGGCTAACGCCCAGCGTTTCAAAGACTTGATGTTTGCTCATGCCGGGCTTAAGGGTATCGTATTTACTGGCCATTTCTGTGCGGTCTTTAAAGAGGTGCGTGTTCACCTCTTGTTCGCCTGATGGCAAACAGGCTGAGAGAGACAGACAAAGCAGAGCGGCAAAGAGGGGAGAGAAGAAAGAAGGTTTTGTGTGTTTCATGGCGGTTGTCCTCATGTAGAGGTCAACGGTAAGAAACACTTCTGGTTCCCATAAAACCTGACCCTACACTTATAGTTTCCCGTAACTCGGTTAATTTTATATTAAGCTTTTGTTCAGCTTATTTTCCATCTAGCGGCCAGCGTCAGTCGATGCTACAGAATCCCATATCCTGTTGTTTTCGTGCCTTTTCGTTGCGCAACGCACCAATGCCGCAAGAACAAGCGCATGCAATACCGAAAATAAAAACTCTACCGCTCGTAGAAAGGAATCCGCTCTTATGACCTCGCCACAAAACGAACCGAAAAAATATTTTGTGCGTTTCTCTCGCGCCGAAGATTTCGACAAAATTATGGCGTTTTACACCCTCAACGCGCATCAGAATGTGCTGCCGCGCGATCCGCAGGTTATGCGCGATCTGGCCGACGATGGGGCGGTGATCCTCTTGGAAAACGAAGAGGGCGAATTCGTAGCCGCCTCGATCTCTTATTCTCTGGTTGAGGATAAAAACGGTTTATCGTGCAAATGGGTCGAAATCGGCACAACGCGCTGTGTCCTCAGCGGCTAAGGGAAGGTTTTTGATGCTTTGGTGCCGCTCCAGGCATTACGTGCGTTTGTCGTACAACCGCCGGAAGAGGGCTTCATTTGCCACGTTATCACCGAGCCTGTGCAGAAAATCATTAAGCGCATCGGTTTTAAACCCTTTCAGATTGAAGAAGAAATTCTCGCCGCTAAAAGGAAACTTCTCACCCAAAGCAGCAGCAGCGCAGATCAATCAAAAGATTGGTTTGCATTGGATGTAGATGATTTCAGCGGGGCCGTCAAAGAAATGCTGGCTGTGGTCGACAGCGACCATTTGGAAAACTCCAAAACCGGCGAGCGTATTACACTGGATATCAGCCGTTCCAAATTCCTGACGGCCTTTAATGAAGAGATCCGTGAACTCGCCAAGCAAGACTTCAACAAGGCGAGTAATGATAACCGCAAGAAAACCTATGCGCAGCAGCGCCGTCGCTGGGGCAATCTTTTCTTCAAATAAAAGGCTAACCATGTCGGTTCTTTCCAGCATCAACGCTTTCCGTGACGAAGCCATCAAATGGCGCCGCCATCTGCACGCCAATCCCGAAACAGCCTTCGAAGAAGTGAAAACCGCCGACTATGT
>JAIXUW010000236.1 GCA_027483355.1 Alphaproteobacteria bacterium | reverse complement strand
GAGCGGCTCCGCCACCCCCTAAAAATTGAGATACTCGCCTGAAGGCTCGCATCATAATTTTACCGCCGCGATGCGCCGGTAAAATTGAACGACCGCCACCCCGTTCTTTTTAGCACCCCCCAACCCCTATCAAGATGTCCCGTATTCTTGACCCTGCTGTTCTGAAGGCGCTGGTGTGCGCGGTGGAGCAGAAGCTGCGTGGCTTCACTACGAGCTGCCACGATGAGGGCATCCGCAGCAGTCCTGAGATGAAACGGGTCAGCACGGCGGTGCAAGACCTGCGCGCGTATATCGAGGGTGACATGGACTCGCTGTGGCGTCGTGAGCGGCAGCGGACTCAGGCTCTAGAGGAGGAGCTGCGCCGTCTGCGGGCGAGCGCAGCGCTCGCGAGCTCCTGCTCAGCCTGGGAGGCCCAGCCGGCCTACGACCGAGGCGCAGCGCTCCGCGCTCTTCTGGCAGCCAACCGCACACAGCCCCCTGTTGAGCAGGAGCCCTCTCCCCTGGCCGCCGCTTGCGCAGCGATGCTGCGTGCGCGCCCTGTAGAGCCTACGGAGCCCTCCGCGGCTGCCGCCGCAGCGGGCGGAGGCGGTGGCGCATGCGCGGGCGGCGAGCCCGCGGACGGTGATGAGGACCTCTACAGCTGAGCTCGCATCCCTCCCCGGAAAAAATTGGCCGCCAACGGTTACACGGCCTTTTTTACCCCCAACACACTCCAGAATGGAGCCTTCCAAGGACGATATCATCTCTCTCGTGAATGACCTGCGCGCGGAGATTCGCGCCTTCTACACGCGCCACCCGTTCGCACACGACTTCCAGCCGGTACTGCGGAAGATGGACAAGCTGGACCTTCTGCTGGCCGCAGATTACGAGCGGCTGTGGCAGATGGAGCGTGAGGATGCGGCGGTGCTGAAGGCGAAGGAGAAGTCTGACCAGGATGCCATCAAGATGCTGGAGCGACAGCTGCGCCAGCGACCGGTGCCTACGGCACAGCCCATCGCCTTCAGTCCCATCCGTGAGCACCCCCTTCTTCAGGGCAATCTGCTGCAGCGGCGGACGAACACGCCTACGGCCACGGACGCCACAGGAGATATTTCGGTGATTGAGCCCTCCGGCCGGCACAGCAGCTTTGACGTGAATGAGTGAGCGACTGTCAGTTCAGCTGGGTACAGACTATGGTAGCCCCTTTTTCACGCCCGGGAGTTAACTAAAACACCTCCGTCGAGTTAAAATTGAGTAACTCCGGTTTAAAGAGGTGTTAACTACTAGAAGCAGAATGGTGAAACACGTGTGCGAGATCTGTTCACGCGAGTTCAAGCAGAAGATTCATCTGACAAAGCACAAGCAGAGGAAGAACCCATGTAAGAAGCTTGACACTCCGCGCGAGGAACTTGAACAAGCAAATGTAATCGTTTCCTCACGGCAGATAAAGCATCGGGTCGCGCACACCCCTTTGAAGGAAATGAAGCCGCTGAGTTGGTTTCATGAAAATACGCCTGGCCTGTACAGGTGTGTTACAAAGGACATCCACGCCTGGATTGAAAAGGGGGAGAAGTTCGTTGTATTTCATGGTCAAGTAAAGACAGGCAAACGACTCGCCGTAGAGATTTATGCCCTTTACAGCACACCTTTGGAGGGGACGAAGATTGTCCACCTGTTTGTTAGCTCATGGGTTCGGCGAGCAGATGATAATCAGCGCCGTGAACTGAACACCTACCTGCGTGGGTCGCCGTCCAATCAACGGGTCTTCAATATCAACAGTGAAAAGAGTCGGAAGCGGTGTACCGACAAGCTGGAGGAGCTTATCAGAGTGTTTGACACTGTGATTGTACATCTTGACGAGCTTGATTATGGCTCGGGGGCGAATCAGCACATGGCAGCGGTGTTTGATTATTGTATGAGTCACGAGAAGATCAAGATCATCTCCTATTCAGCTTCTCCAGAGGAGGCCATCTGCCAACGCTTGGCCAATGGCGCATATTCCCCTCCAAAGGTTGTGGTATATGAACCACCTGCATCCTATCGTGGCGCCGAGTGGTTCTGTAGAAAGGGCCTAGTGACGGAGGCAACCCCCTTCTTTGAGTTCTCTGAAGAGGGGATGCCGATTGCACTGTCCGAGGATGCAAAGGGGATTCTGGAGCGCGCCAAGGCGCGCCTGGACAGCACCGACCCACGCACAAATCGCAAGCATCTCATCATTGTTCGGCAGAATAATGCGTTCGGCGAGGTTCATGATATGATTCAGAGTGGGAAGTTTCCTGAGTTAGAGGATTCGCTCGATACGCGCATTCTCTGCCACTTCGTACATTCGAACACGGCATATAACACCATCACCGTGAAGTGGGATGACTACAACTGGTGGAAACGGCAGCTTGAGGTTGAGAGAACTGGTAAGTATCTTCTTGTGCTCTTTATTGACCAGGGCAGCTCGCGTTCGACGGATTGGTTCTGCCATCCTTGGCTATCGGCCTATCATGATTATCACCCCCCTGATACTCCAGTGAATACGTCGCTACAATCGAACCTCAGACTGGTCTATTATACGAACAAGTTCTGTGATGGAAAGCAGGTGTATAATGATGAAGAGTTTGAGCCTGAACTACATGGGCAGAAGGATGTCGTTGAATATGCTGCAGGTATTATTCCACTGAGTGCTGTAAAGAGGGTTGTATCCACGCGAGCGAAGGTCTATGAACAGCTGCCGACCTTTGGACCGGTGATCACTGTGAAGCTGAGTCAGCAGGAGCTTGAACAACACAGCCCTATGCTTAATGCGAATCTGAATGAGGAGAGTCGCGGTATCCTTCGCACTCTTATCCTGTCAAAACTGAAGGGGAAAGAGAAGTCTCTGTTGGCGGGCCGCGAGCTTCGTGGTAAGCGTAGGTATCATTTCACAGAGAACCTGGCGCAAGGTGGTATTTACTATGTGGCCGGCAACGCATATCGGAATCTGAAAT
>JAIXUW010000190.1 GCA_027483355.1 Alphaproteobacteria bacterium | reverse complement strand
CGCCGGCGCAAGGGATAGGCCACCAGAAGCGCCATCAACAGCCAGCACAAGGTATAGCCGAACGGATCCGCCCGCGCCCCCGCCAGCCCTTCATCTGCCACCGCAGCTGACGCACCCACCACGCTTTCCGCGCCAAAGTTGGTGGCAAAGAGTGACAGCATCCCCAGCACGAGCCCAATGCTGCGGCCCGCCACCAGAAAATCACTCTCGGTTTTGACGCCGCGCGCGATCCACCAAGCCAGAACCAATTGTGCCAGCAAATAAAACCCGATCATCACGGTCATGGCATTAAGCATGGCAACCTCTAGAGGGTCAGCAAACTGTCACGGTCAATACCGCGTAGGTATTGGGGCGGCACAGGTATTTCAATGCCCGCGGCGGCGGCCGCCTTCAGGGCCCAATAGGGATCACGCAGCAAGACCCGCGCGAGGAAAACCATGTCGGCATTCCCATCTTGAACAATCTCCGCGGCCTGAGGGGGCGTGGTGATCATGCCGACGGCAGCCGTGGCAATACCCGCACCTTGACGCAGCGCCCTGGCAAAGGGTAGCTGATACCCGGGTTGCGTGCCTGGAATTTTCGCATCGACCACAAGCCCACCGGACGAGCAATCAACCAGATCAACCCCGGCCGTTTTGAGGTGTTGAGCGATGATGACGCAATCCTCGACGCTGAGACCACCTTCAACCCAATCACTGCACGACAAACGCACCGCCAGTGCATGACTGGCGGGGACCAGTGCGCGCAAATCTGCCATCACCTCCAGCAGTAAACGGCTGCGCCCGGCCAGATCACCGCCATAGGCATCGTCGCGCTGATTGCTCAAGGGCGATAAAAAGCTATGCAACAGATAGCCGTGTGCGGCGTGGATCTCGATCAATTCAAACCCGGCCGCCAGCGCACGCGCGGCCGCGGCCACAAAAGCCGCGCGCACCGCCGCGATATCGGCGGTGGTCATGGCACTGGGTGGGCGCTCGTCCGCACGAAACGGCAATGCGGATGGCGCCATGGTTTCCCAGCCGCCATCGGCCACCGACAACTGTCGTCCGCCTTGCCACGGCAAAGCACAAGCGGCCTTACGCCCGGCGTGGGCCAATTGGATACCCGGCACCACGCCCTGACTTTTGATGAAGGCCGTAAGGGGTTTAAGGGCGTCACGCTGCTGATCGTTCCACAGACCAAGACAACCCGGTGTAATGCGACCCGCCGGCATCACCCCCGTGGCCTCGACCATTATCAGCCCCAGTCCACCTTGCGCCCGGGCGCCCAGATGGGCGTGATGCCACTCCTGCGCCACGCCCTCTATCGCCGAATACTGGCACATGGGTGACATTCCAATACGGTTGCGTAAAGTAACACCGCCCAACTGCAGCGGCGTGAAAAGAACTTTTAAAGCGTCATCAGCCATTGTTCGGTTTCTTTCGGATGTTTAAAGCGCAGGATGCGCAGATGTGCGTAATCGCCGGGATCGGCCAGCAAGGCAGCCAGTTCGCGCCGCCGCCGCCAGAAACTTTTAAAAAACCACAGCAGAATACTGTCGCGGTTCAAGAACGCCTTGGCGAAGGTTTCGCGGTTACCGTTGCAAACCAGCTCTCTCGTCCATGACCGACGCATGGTACGGCAAAATAACTGCCAAAACACCCGCTGCGCGCTGTAGTCAAGCGCCACCACTGTGTGTGCCCGCCCCCACAACAGGGGCTTCACCTCGCGGTAATTGCCAGATGCCACCCAATTGCCAGGCACGGCGTCAAGCGCGGTTGCCAGGCGGTTTCTAAAGACGTCCCCGCTTATCCCGATCCATCCGGGCTGCCAATGATAATCGTCCAGATCGATGGGGTGGCGGTTGGTGCGCGCGGCCAAGCGTCGGCCCAGCGTCGTTTTGCCTGAACCGGTGGCGCCTATGATGACGATATTGCCAAGTAAATCTGTCATTTTCGCAATACAAAACAAAGGATTAGCATGATATTAGTTCTTTTTTACGCATTGTTAAGCGGCTTGCGGTACCATACAGGGTGGGGAACCAATGTTCTCGCCGTTAGGTTTGTGACGCTATGAAGCAGGAATTGAAATCGTCGTTTAATACCACCGGGCCAAAACCGTTTTGGCACCAGTGGCTGCGCTCGATTTTGGGACCGGATGTGCCCATGCCATCGCCTGCCCCCTTCGTCAAACCAAAGACGCCCACCCCGCCCGGCGGCTAAATACCCCCCGCAAGTATTATGGCTTTGCTGGCGTGACCACCGCCGCCGGTCGCAGCGTCATCAGAGTCGCCGTGCCTTTTTTCAGCGCCAAGGCACCGCTTTCATCGATCACATAACCGTCGACCTGCCGCAGGCGATCATGCACGCGCAATTCCAATTCCATGCGCGGCACGTCACAGGCCATCCGCGTGGCCATGATGTCACCAAACGTCAGGGCCGGGCCATTTTGGCTATAGCTGCCGCCGAAACGGTTACAACCACCATTACCGCTCACCTGGCCATTTTCAAACCGCAGAGAAGCAGAAGTGCCTGCGGATAGGGGCGCGCCATCAACACTCTCCAACTGCCAATCGGTGCTGGTGAGGCTGACCTTCTGGATTTCGACACGGGCTTGCGCTGCTGTCTGATCTTCCGCGACGGTTGTCCCCGCATCGGCTTTCGCCAGACGGCAGGGCGTCTCGACGCCATCACGCGTCAAAATGGCGCCATCATCCTGGGTGTGTAGCGCCACGTCACCTTGTCCCCGCTCGGTGGCGGTGTAGAGATTGCCCGACGCGGCGGCCGCCGTCTGCATCCCCAGCACAGTTGTGCCTATTTGTAATTCGGCTTGTTTACCCTCATGCAAGCGGAGACTCACCGCTACATCGCCACACCGATAGTCAAAGCCATGTACCGCTGCCTGTGTCGGCACGCTGCTGGCGGGGGTCATTTGCCCCTGCGCGATAGAGAAAACCACTAAGACTGCTAAAAAAGCAATAACAAGAGCGTTCTTCATGGTTATAGCCTCGTGATGTATGGATGATATTATTGTGCCGCTGGCTTGATGATATAGACATCAACCTCGGGCGAGACCATGAAGTCTTTTTCCACCTCGCCCAGAATTTCCACCAGGGTTTTATCATCAATTGCGACGGTGGGCAGGTTCTCCGCTTCGATTTCAAGGCGGATCTCAGCTGTGGCATCACGAAAACTGTATTTTTCCACACCCAGTTTTTTGAGAACGTAGCCCTTCAGATGGACTTTTTGATCATCGGTCGGGTTTTGCAAAATCTCCGCCACTGTTTTAAGCGGACCGGAGGAGGTTCGCACGGCAACCGGTGCAGGTACTGCTGCCAAGGCCGGGGCCGGGGTCGGGGCCGGTACGGGCGCGGGCGCTGTCGTCAAGTCAGGGTTGACGACCGTGACCGCCGGGGTTGCGGGTACCATCATCGCGGGGGGCGGCGGTGGGATGGGGGCTGGCTCTTGCGCCAGGGACAAGGTCGTCCCGCCAAAAGCGGCTGTCGCCAGTATAAGTGAAACGAGCATAAATCGCTGTTGCATCGAAAGCTCCTGGATAAAAAAATCGCTTTAGAACAGCCTGCCTTTTCAACTGCCCCTTGATCAAGCTTTATTCTAACCGATTGTGACAAGCCGAAGGATTTTTTCTTGGCGCCCGCCCCCCACAGGCCTTATGCTGAGAAGACAATAAATACTCATGCCAAGGATTTTTCTCATGTCTTGCTGCCCGGCCACTTCGACAGATTCTGCCAAACGCTGCCGCTGCCGCTTGGCCTGTGGTGCGCTCATCCTTCTGGGTTGCCTCACGGCTCTCGCGGTCGCCGGTCTCTTGCGGGACGGCCTGCGTGATTTTCGCGGCGAAAACCGAACGGTTTCGGTCCGCGGCCTGTCGGAGCGCGAAGTCAAAGCAGATCTCGCCGCCTGGCCTTTTTCGCTTTCGGCCACCAGCAACGATCTGGCCACAGCCCAAAACCAATTGGAACAACAAGAAACCGCACTGCGTGCTTTCCTGACCGACCAGGGCCTGAGCGAGACCGATATTTCGCTGCTGCGCTATGATGTACAGGATTTATTGGCGCAACAGTACCGCCCCGACCGCGTTGATGAGGGTCGCTATGTCCTGGCCAAGGCGCTGCTGCTACGCACCCATGACGTCGATAAAGTGGCCGCCGCATCGCAGTCGATTGATGCCCTGGTACGCCGTGGCGTGGCCCTGGGCCAAGGCAGTCAGCCCAGCTATATCTTCACCAAGCTCAATGACGTCAAACCTGATATGATCCGGGATGCCAATGCCAATGCGCTGGCGGCCGCCCAGCAATTCGCCGAGGATTCAGGCGCCCGGGTCGGCGCCATCGTCACCGCGACGCAGGGTGTTTTCTCCATCAACGGCCGCGACGATATTCCGTCGCTCAGCAACATGGGCAACTTCGGCCCCGATATGCAGTTGAACAAAAACGTCCGTGTCGTTACCAGCGTGACTTATAAGCTCGATTAACCGTCTTTTTGCGCACCGTGTAGCGCTGCCTGCGGCAGCTGGAAGTAATCCAACAGCCCATTTTGCCGGCGTATAATCGCAAAAGCCGCCAGCATCTTGGCATAACGGGCCGAAATCGCGCGGCCACGCGCAGAGGCAACACTGTCGATTTGCGTGACAACATCGGAGAAAGACCGCCCGCCATAAGCAACTTCGCCACGATAAGCCTCGAGCGTTTGCAGCGCGATCTCCTCTTCTCGTTGGGCCGACTGCAAAATACTTTCGTTTTGTTGAACCGCAAAATACGCCAGTCGCAGTTGCTCGCGCAGTGTCATACGCGCTTTTTGCAAATCGGCCTCGGCTTGGCGCATAGCCCCTTTGGCGCGATCAACCCGCGCTTGCAGACTACCCCCGGTATAAAGGGGAACGCTGTATTCAAGCGCTGCATCAGCCGTCGTCTCCCCACCCTCATCCGAGTCAAGAATATTACGGTCGGCGGACGCGGACATATTCAGATTAATATTGCCAAAGCGATCGCGGCGTGTCGCCTTTAGTTCGTTACGCTGCGCCGCTACAGCCGCTTGCAGGGCCAGCACCTCAGGCGCCGAGTCAATGGTGCGAGCAATAAACTCACCCTCTTCCGGCAAGATGACCAGCGGTGTAAAGGGACGCGCCAATGCAACCGGGTCCACCGTGCGATCCAGCAGACGTTCGAGCGCGAAAAGGGCCTGCTTGAGCGTGCGCTCCACGTTCATATAGGCCTGCTTTTTTTGATCAAGCCCGGTACGCGCCAACAGCAGCTGCGAGCGCAAAACCTGTTCGGCAGCGGCCGCTTCTTCGATTAATTTCAGGAAGGTTTCATGCTGCTCGAGACGAAAAGCCTCGACCGCCAGCATCTCGTTTTGGCGCATAACCTCTAGATAAGAAGTGATAATCTCGAAAGCGGTCGTCTCGGCGCGATCCGCCAAATCCTGCTCGCCGCGCACAACGTTTTCAGCACCCGCTGTGGTCCGCGCGGCCGCGGCGCCAAAGGTGTAAAGCTGCCAATTCATTCTCAAGCCTGCATTGGCATAGATAGAATCGTCAAAACGCGTGCTTTCCTGCTGCGATGTATCGTATGAACCGCTGACATTCGTAAAGGCGGAGATCTGCGGTGATTGCTGGCCGGTAATATCACGCAGGGTGGCCTCGAGAACATCACGCGCGGCGCTTGTACTCTTGACATCAGGGCTTATACGCAAGCCCTCTTCAAGTGCTTGGCGTAAAGGCAGCGTCCCACCATCGGCAGACGTCGCATCTACAGTATCCCTCGCTGTTTCGACGATCGTCGCCGTTGTGGCGCTTGGGGGCGGCGCCTGCGCAATTGCTTCAAAAGTTGCCGCCTGCATACGCGACAGGTCGGGGGGCATCGGCGGCTTGGGTCTGCGCGGGGCCGGCGGGGGGGCGGGAACGCCGGCGGCCGACCAAATGATCGCATCCGCCTGTGCTGTGTCTGCTCCGGCAGCCTTGATCGCCTCAGTAACATTTTCAACTGGCGCCGCTTGATCTGCAATCGCCGCGCCCATCGTTTCAGTTAAAGTATTTTCGTCAGCCAGGCTTTGGGCCGCATTCAGTGTGTCCGCGCGATCGCTTGTTTTTGCCTGCTGCATATCACCCTTGCCGGAGGCATTGGACATCACCGTATCTGCAGCAAAGGGTGACGCGGTTTCGACCGGGGGTTCAGTATCAACAGGAAGATCTGGCTCTTCGACAACAACATCTATCGCATCTGGGGGCGCTGATATGTCGGCTTCTTGGGACGGCGCACCAATGTCAAGGGCAGGCTCATTGTCGCGTGATGCGCCGGATAACATCTGCCCTGCCGGGCGCGGCGCATCTGCATCTGTATTTTCGTCTAGGCCTGCTTCTATACTGCTTGGCGGCATAGCGGCGCTATCGTTTCGCGGCGACGCTGGCAGGCTGCTGGTCGTGATCTGTCCGGGGGCCACGGAGGGCGAGGTCTCCGCTATTTCAGGCTCGCCCTTATCATCATCAGAGGAAGAAGTGTCAGTATCATCGCCCCACCAACTGAACCAGCTCTTTTCCGTCGGCGTTTCTTGGTCCGTCACCACAGGTGGCGGCGTGGACCTAGGCAGATCACCGCCCAGAACAGCGCCCTCTTTGTCCCACTGTTGCGCCAAGGGTAACTTGGCAGCATAAACAGGCGCGCCATGAAATAGGGTACCTATCGCCAACGAGTATGTTGTCGCCACTAAGATTGCAATGGCACCCTTGTGCCTGTTTCTTGATTGAAAAATCGGCATATCTCATAAAAAAGGCGGGACGTGAACGCCTTTAAGATAATAAAAAATGATGTGAAATAAAAGACTTAATCGCTTCCACTAGCGTTCGCGGAAGGCGTTTTGCATAGTCCACGACAAGGGGCGCAGCAAGAAACCAATCAGGGTGTGCGAGCCCACCACAATCGACACGGTCGCTTGCATACCAGACTCAATCTCGACCGTGCGAGAAGGACCGACCGCAATCGTATCACTGAGGGTGCGCACGTGAACCTCGTACCACGTGTTGCCCTGCTGATCGCTTTGCGTGTCCGCCGCGACGAAGACGACCTCAGCATCGGCCGGCGCCACCCGCAGATCTTGCAAAGCGGAAAAACTGGCCTTGGCGGGTAGCCCCACGTAGAGGCCGCGCCGCTGCGACGGATCGATACGTGCATGAATAATCTGCCCTTGATCAACCGGGACCAGATCAATAATCGGCTCACCCGGCTGCACGACATCCCCCGGACCACTGACGTGGACCGCGTTGACGATGCCAGCACGGGGTGCCCGCAAAATACGGCGCTGATCCTTGTCGGATGCGGCCTGCACCGAGGCCTCAAGCGAACGAATACGCAAGGTGACTTCTTCAAGCTCATCCAGCGCCTGCTGTTGTTGTTCTGACACCGTTTGATCAAAGCGCTGCCGTGCTTCGGCGATTTGCGCCGTCAGCGAGGGGATGCGTGTACGAATCTTGACCAACTCGCGCGCGATCTGGGCATATTGGTTTTGCGAGCGCAGCGCATCCGCCTTGCTCACCCAGCCCTTAGCAAATCCATCCATTTGAAAATCAAGGATATTTTTTACGGTTGTGTATTCGGCCTGCATCGCCTCCAGCTCGCTCTCGGCACCGCTCAGGTCACGCTCCAGCGTTTCTATCTCGTATTCAATCGTTTGGCGTTCGGACAATTGGCGCTGCTGTCGGGCCATGAATAAATCGTATTGATCCGCCCGGATGGTTTCCGGAATAGAAGACAGCGTGTCAGGCCAAACGAAATCAAGCGCATTGTCGCGCTCGCGCAAGAGCCTGAATTCCTTCAGACGCAAAAGGTCGAGTTCATTTTGAATATCGAGACGTTCAGCTAAAATCGTTGTATTTGAAAGGGTTGCTATCTCTTCACCCTGCGCCACGCGCTGCCCCTGGCTGACGCTGACCGTGGCGACGATACCGCCCTCTTGGCTCTCGACGGTCTGCAAGCCGCTTTCGGTCTCGACCGAGCCTTCGCCGGTCACCACCGCCTCGACCTCGATCAGCGACATCAGCACCAGCAGCAGAATAAAACCCAGGCTAAGGATCATCACCAGCCGGGTTTGCGGCGGCGCAATCGGCGCTATCGGT
>JAIXUW010000099.1 GCA_027483355.1 Alphaproteobacteria bacterium | reverse complement strand
TTATTCCAAACTGGCAGCGTCGGGCGATTATTCCAAACTGGCAGCGTCGGGCGATTATTCCCAACTGGCAGCGTCGGGCGATTATTCCAAACTGGCAGCGTCGGGCGATTATTCCAAACTGGCAGCGTCGGGCGATTATTCCCAACTGGCAGCGTCGGGCGATTATTCCCAACTGGCAGCGTCGGGCGATTATTCCAAACTGGCGATTGAAGGCACCAATGGTGTCGCAATGTCCGCCGGCCGCAACTCTACCGTCACGGGCATAGATGGCACATGGGTTTCGCTCGCCAGCTATGACGACCAAGGAAAGTGCGACGGCATTGCGACGGGCTGCATTGGCAAGGGCAAGCTAAAGGCTGGACGTGTTTATCGCGCTGAGGCTGGCAAGTTTGTTGAGGTGCGATCATGACCGACGCAAACCGCATCACCGCCGAATACCTTCTCCGCCGCGTTGAGCCGCTTGATTGGCCAGCTCACGAGGACGCCGCCGATTTAGCCCGCCCCGACGACTACGTTTCACCGCTGCGGTTTGCGGCAGGTGCGGTTGTGCTTGGCTTGGTTTTTGTCCTGATTTTTTGGGGTGCAGCATGACCCTCAACGTGATCCCGCCAAAAATGCGCGCCCGCTACTCAGGCAGCGGCGAATGGCACAATCTTTACATGGGCGAATGCGAATTCCGCAGCGACACACCTTGGGACGATTACGTTCACGAGGACTTTGTTGACGAGCCGTATTTCGTGAACCTCACAGATTACGACAGCTTTGAGGGGGTGGCGTGACCCTTCTAACCCACCTCCAATCCCTCACCCCCACCCAACTACGCGCCCAGTTACGCGAGCCAGACCCCGTGCAACTGCACGACTGGAACGTGAGCATTCATGCCTACAAGGCCTCCATTCGATTGGTGCTAATCGCGAAAGACACCCGCTATGATTAAGATTTACGACGACCTAATCCAAGGCTCAGACGAATGGCTCCAAGCCCGCCTAGGTCTGCTATGTGCCTCAGAAGTCCGCCTTATGCTGACCTATGTGCCGCCGCAAGATGTGCAGCTATACACCGTCGGCGAGCCCAAGTCCGACAAGCCGACCAAGGCGCGGCAACAGGTGTTTGACTGGGATGGCCCAGACTATCCGCTGACTGTTTCCGAGATTGCAGATGGCGCTCAAGTGAGTGACGCCCTAGTGCGGTCTATGATTAAGGACGGCGAAGTAACCGCCGTTCAAGTCAGGTTGCCCGGACGCGCCGCACCGATCGACAACGACAAAACCCGAGCCCACGTCTACGAGCTGGCCGCGCAACGCATAAGCCAATATGTCGAGCCGCATTATATCAGCGACGACATGATCCGCGGCCACCAAGACGAGGCCCTAGCCGTTTATCTCTACTCGGAAAAGATCGCGCCCGTCACGCAGGTCGGCTTCATCACGCGCTCATTCGGGGACTTCACGATTGGCTACAGTCCAGACGGGCTAGTCGGCTCGGACGGCCTGCTAGAAGTCAAATCACGCCGCCAGAAATATCAGGTCCAGACCATCGCGGAACTTCTGCCGGCTAACCAGATCGCGCCCGAATACGTGATGCAGGCCCAGACTGGATTGCTCGTGACTGGCCGCAAGTGGCTCGACCATATCAGCTATTCGGGCGGGCTTCCCATGGCGGTCGTGCGCGTGTTTCCCGACCCGCTTATTCAGGACGCCATCTTGAGCGCGGCGACCCAATTCGAGGCCAAAGTCAGCGCCGTGATGGCCGCGTTTGAAGCCAATTCGCGCGGGTTGTTGCCGACCGAGCGCGTGATTGAACAAGACATTTTTGTTTAGGAGAACCCCATGAACCACGATCAAGGCATTATCGACATGGACTTAGTGACCGCCGCTAAGTCCGACCAATTCAATGCGGTAGACCTGCCAACCGAGCCGCAGCTATTCACCATTGAAAGCGTCAAGGTGAAGCCCGGCGAAGAACAGCCTGTGGAAATCAGGATGGTTGGCCACAAGAAGCTATATCGCCCATGCAAAACCATGTCGCGCGTTCTCAAGTTTATTTGGGGCCGCGATGGCAAGCTATACGCGGGCAAGTCGCTTACCTTGTTCTGTGACCCTGAAGTGCGGTTTGGCCCCGACAAGACAGGCGGCATTCGGATCTACTCCATGGAGGGTCTGGAAAAGCCTGTAGCCGTGCCTGTGAACCTGTCGCGCAAGAAGGTAGGCGGCTACATCGTTCGCCCTCTCAAGGTCGAGCATCCCCAGGTATCGCAGCCAATCACCGAAACCACCGCCGACACGCCCGCAGTCATTGCCGAGCGCATCAAGACCGCAACGTCTGTCAGCATGCTTGAGGCCATCTGGAAAGCCTCAGTGCAGACCCGCCGCGACTATCCCGAGCACGTCGAAGCGCTGAAGCAATTGGCTGGCGATCGGAAGGCGGAATTGCAGGCTGAGACTGAGGAGGCGTTTTGATGACCACCCTAATCTTTAACGACCCCGACGAGGCAAGGGCATGGGATATGTATGTTGCCGCTATTCTTGCTCATGAAGGATGGAGCGAAAACGGTCCGGGATACAGCGCCGACGCCATGATCCTCGAACGCCGCAAACGCATGGCACCTGAGAAGGTGGAGCGTGAGTGGTTTAATTTTAATCCTGGAGACCCGATGCCGTGTGACCCATATATGAAAATTGAGGTCATGCTTGCAATTGGCGACATATTAGAGGGAACGGCCATGTCTTTTCAGTGGGGCAAAAACTCAACAATCCGCCATTGGAGACCCGCATGACCGACACCACAACCCTAGACGCGGCTATTGAGGCTGCATTGGAAAAGGCCGATCTTCAAATTTATGAAGTTGAGCAAAGCCTAAACCTGCACATTGATATGATGCAAAGGTTAGAACGCAAACTGGTTCGCATACGCTGCGACCTTAAGCGAGCAGTTGTAGGCTTGGAGGTGGAGTCATGATCACTCCGCCCGAACTCGACGCGGCTATTAACTACGCCGATCACAAGGTCAAAGAACTCTACGACCAAAAGCAAAAGCGTCGTCACGCCCGCGCCCTGATTGCCAAGCTGATTGAGGGGATGGAGAAGCCCGATTGGTTTACGACCGACGAAGATTGCGGATGGGACGCCGCCCTCACCGAAATACGCCGCAGGGCTGGCATAGAAGGAGATAAGTGATGGCTGATCCAATTCAAGAAAAACACCGCGTAATGATGAATGAATTGGCAGCCACATTGGACGAGCTCTTCAATGGCAAGGCTAAGCCAAGGCGCATCTTTTTCACCCTGCTTGTCGGCGAGTTTGGCAAGATGGATGGGGGCAAGGTCAACTACATTTCAAACGGAAACCGTGAGGACATGAGCGCCTCAATCCGTGAACTTTTGGCCCGATGGGAAGGCCGTTACCGCGAAGAAGGAACAGAACAATGACTAACGCAATTCACCCCGCACCAACCGAGTTTTCAGCCGAACAATTGGCTGCTGACCCAATCTTGCGATATTTTCACTACTCGCATTTGCCGCCAGTTTTGCAAGCCTCCAGCAAGCCATTCTGTGACTTGGCGCGGCACATTGTCGAGACCTTGCCACGCAATGCCGAGCGAACCGTTGCTTTGCGTAAATTGCTTGAAGCCAAGGATGCAGGTGTGAGGGCTAACGTGCAATGACCCCCACCACCGACCTACAAAAGCCATTCACCGACGAACAGTTAAAGGCTTGGGCGAACCTAAAAGACAAGCCTTTGCTTGAACAGTTTGAAGGATTGCCTGATTGGACCGTTCTGCCTCCACTAGCCGCCCGTGTCATTGAACTTGAGGCCGAGAATAAGAGGCTGCGGGAGGGGTTGTCTGAAATTATTTCGCTTGCTGAAGAAGCTGGCGATGCGGATTTTACATGGCGATATACCGACATCGCCCGCACCACTCTCAAAGGGGGAGAGAAATGACTGACTTTCACTGCCAGTCAGAGCATGTAGCCAGAAAGGACCATCGCTGTGGCTTCTGCGATGCCACCATCAAGAAAGGCGAACGATACTCTAACTCTACTGGCGTGTTTGAGGGTGACTTTTTTGTCTGGAAAGAGCACCTTGATTGCCGTGCTGCTGGCCTTGAAAGCATGCGCTTGAGCGGAGAAGACTTCTACCAGTCCATGTGGAACATGGACGATGAAGATCGGGCTTGGATCAAGCAGGATTATCCAACGATTTTTGAGAGGATGGCACCCCATGACTAAACCAACCGTGACCGAGGAAATGGTGGAGGCTGCTAAACATGCAGCATGGGAAAATGGCTGGCCGTGGACCATTACGCAATTTCCTATCGAAGCCGCCATCACCGCAGCGATTGAGGCTAGTGGGTTGGTGGAGGAAAATGCGCGGTTACGGGAGGCGCTGGTGAAGATAGCAAAGCGCGATGGGTATCCCGTCCCAAGCGAAATTGCCAACGAAGCACTCAACAAGGAACCAACACCATGAGTAAGTATGAAGTCAGTGATGCAATCATGACGCAAGCCATCCATGCGGCGATTCAAGAGACTGGCCTAATCGACATCATTTCTAAGTTGGATTTCGAATTGAAGGCCGCAAAGGAGGAAAATGCGCGGTTGCGGGCAGATGTTGCTCGACTGGAAAACCTGCAAGAGTTTTGGCACGGCTGCGTCGTGTTGGCTCGCAAGCAATTGGAAGAAACCTCTCAGCGCTTAGACAAATGGATCAAAGAAAGGCCAACCAATGACCAATGACCCACGCCCCCCTGTCGCGCCCGTTGAAGGACTCGTGGCGGAAATGAGCGGCCTCCTGCATGCTACTTTCCTGAATAATCTTCTGCGCCAGATTGACGTGCCGCACGAAAACCGCATGTTGATCCAAAGTCAGATGAATGATTTTGCGGTTCAATTAGCGCAACCGTTTATTGACCGCATCGCCAACCTAGAAGCCCTCATTCCCCTAGCAGACGCCGCCTGCGATTACGCGGACCAAAACTGCCGCGCGTTTCCGATTGCGACGGCTCCGAGGGACCAATGGATTGAGGTTTGGTGCGACCATTCCAAGGTGTGGTTTGCGGTCTTTACCTTTGACGGTTGGAGCCGTGGAGAGACTGTAACGCATTGGAAGCCGCCGACGCCCCCACCCTCAAACCCGCCATTGCCAGCGGTGTTTGTTGAGTTGGGCGCGGCGTTGGAACGGTTGAAGGAGGGGCGGTGATGGCGTCTAAGTCGTTTCTCCATTTACAGGGGCGCGAAGTTGTTTGGGCCGGAACCAAGCAAGAAGCGCGAGACCTTCTCGACGTGATTCCGTTGGCGGAGGCTGCAGCGGAACAGGCTTTAGGCATTAAAGGCGCAAAAACGCCATTGCCCGAGACGTTACCGCGAAAGCCGATCAAGAAGATTTATGGCAGCATCTTTGAGGCGTGCTTTATTGCATATCTACTCACTTGGCAGACCCTAAAGCTAGGTAACATGTGGCTTTTGATATTGCCTGCCTTGTGGATTGGAGTTGCTGGAATTCGCACTTACGAGCGCTTTATCAAAAAACAGGACGCATAAAGTGGCACGACAATCCATCCTAGCTATAATGCTCGCCGCCAATCGAAACGGCCTGCAGCTAAAATACACCAGAAATGCGGACGGCTCGGAGGTTCTTGAGCCGTTCACGTTGACGGGCGGCCAAATTGAGCCGTCTATTCCACCCCATGCCAACCAAGACATCGCAGAACAATTCACGCGGCGCATCCATAATGCTCAGCGGCGCACATAGAGAGATCAAGCAGCTCGCCCGGCAAGTCGCGATCTATTGGCGATATGGCAGAGGCGCGGGGTCTGTGCCGCTAGCCAGCTTTAAAGCGCCAACCCTGCAGGAAGCCCTAGAAATGGAATCACAGGGCGCATTAGAGCTTGCCGAGGCATGGACAGCCATACACCGCCCCATGCCGTCTATAGCCTATCTGTCGGGCATGCTGGCAGGGTTTCAGGCTAGTAAGAAGTTTTTACGCATGGCCACCAGCACGCAGGCCGAATGGTCGCGCTGCATCAGCCAGATAAATGCCGATATTGGCACCATGACACGGCGGCAACTCGAAGCCGACACCGCGACCGCACGACTGATTGCGTGGCGCGATGGCTACGAGGCGACACCAAGGAAGGCTGACTATTTGGTGACCGTCTTGAAGGCCACCCTGAAACACGCGCGGACATGCGGCTGGCTTAGCGCTGATCCATGTGCCGGTATCGAGGCGCTATACTATTGCGACCGCTCGGAGATCGTTTGGCACGCTGGCGAGATTGAGGCCCTGTGTGACGCCATGCAGCCCGATATGGCGCGCGTTATTCGGTTCATGTGGCTGACTGGACTTCGCCGCGGGGATGCCGTGACCGTGCGCTGGGATGCGATCCAAGATGGCGTGATGATTGTCCGCACGTCCAAGAGCAAGGGCAGGGCAAAACAGGTGATTGAGGTGGGGCCAGACCTATCTAGCCTACTAGCCGACACGCCGCGCAGATCCACCACGATTATGAGCGGACCGACTGGCGAGCCTTATAGCCCAGACAGCATCACGCAGGGGCTTATTCGGGCGCTTAGGCGGATCAGAAAGAAGCCTGGACTTGCAGACTTTGCGGCCGGAAAACGCCTGCACGACCTCAGAGGAAGCCATGCGACGGATATGGTGGCCAAGGTGCTGGCCGATCCAGTGTTTAGAGAGGGAATGGGCTGGACTAGCGGAAAGACAAGCGCGCCTAGTCGATACGTCGCGCCCGTGACAGCCCTTGCCACGGCGCGGAAAATGGTCAAAAAGAACGGGGAATAAACCTGTGCTGTAGCGGGCCTGTAGCGGGCTACTCTAAAATGCAGGCTAAGTCATTGATTTGCGGGCGTAGTTCAGAGGTAGAACGTCAGCTTCCCAAGCTGAATGTCGTGGGTTCGATTCCCATCGCCCGCTCCAGTTTTTCGGCTGCGACCCACAATTAACGACCTTAAGAAGTACTTGACCAAGGTGCATTCCAAGGCTGGAATGTATCCTAATGTGGTCGCAACGCGCCGTCTGTCTGAGGCCGTCAAGGCCTGCACCAAAACGCGTCCCGGACGCTTTTTCTTATTGAATTTATGCTCAAAACTCAGCGTCGCGTGCCAACGCTCAGCTCGCAATCACTGCGGAAAGATAGTGTATTCCGTAGCCAGAGTGCATCCCACCGCACGGAGCGCATTGCTGCATCCGATGGCGATAAGTGAATCGCAAGGCAAAACGGTTTTATGGAACGTAAAGGGCGTCTTAGCGCAAGGAATAGCTTGTAATTTTTGCCGGGGAAAGTCTGTAGGAGTTGACGATTAATTTTGCATCTGGGGTGATGGCAATCCATCCTGGCGTTGGGGCCGTCCACACCGTTTGATGCGTACCAGCCAGATCAATAGCGTAAATGCCCGAGGTTGTGCTGAGGAAGAGCAAATTTTCAGTTACAACAATATTGCCGTAAAATTTCTGGCCCGCCGGTACTGGCCAAGCCCAAAGTATTTTCCCTGTTGTTTCCTCAATTGCTGAAAGCTGTCCTAATTCATCGCTCCAAGCGTAGATAACACCCTTAGCTGCAGCTGGCACACCGTCGTATTTATCGACAGTCCGCCATCTGTGTACCCCAGCTT
This sequence comes from Alphaproteobacteria bacterium, assembly GCA_027483355.1. GTDB lineage: Bacteria > Pseudomonadota > Alphaproteobacteria > Micavibrionales > UBA2020 > JAEXMB01. The sequence continues at coordinate 4,368 of JAIXUW010000099.1, read as the reverse complement.
GGATGTCAAAATTTACGAGCGGAAATGAGACATTGTAAGTGCCTTGCCCATTGCCCGAAAACGCAATTACATTATTGTCCGAACTGATCATCGGCGTGCCACCATAGGAATAGCCATTCCAAGTCCAAAATGGATCAGGAATGCTTTTAACCCGCGCACCCGTTTTGCGGTCAAAAACGTCTAGGTTTCCAGAGTAATAGTAGACGTATTTACTATCAACGGCTGGAGCTTGACCGTCCGTTGTTTTTCCGCCTGAACCATCGACTGTAAACATGGTTTGGCCAGCTTTAAGGTCAAAGCCATAGACCACGTTTCCATAATAACCAGCAGCTATATAGGCGTTGTCGCCACTTGGAGTTGGTTGGGCAAACGTTGACCATTGAGCTGCAAATGCAAAATTGCGCGCAAACAGTCCAGATAATGCATTGAGGACAGTCATTCGGTTGTCGGTTGATGACGTCTCCATCGTACTAAAAATAAGTTGATTGCCGACAATTGCCGGGCCGCTAGCATGGTGAATGTTTCCGAAATTATAGCGCCATGACACAGCCCCAGTATTGCCATTCAATGCAAGAGAATTGGTTGAGCCGTCCGTGTTGTCTGCAGTCGTAAACACGCTACCCGCCTGCGCCGCTATCGGTTCAAAAAAATTGGCGGTCGTTGAAACATACTCCCACGATTTTGAAAATTTGGTTGGGTCTAAAGTTATGCGAACAAATCCATTCTGCGATGCATTTCTTTGGCGCGTTGTCCAATTAGAAATTCCAACATCAATTGTATGCTCAAAACTTGATGTCGATCCAGGATAGACCGTGGTGCATGTCGCTTCTTTGCAAAGCCTGAATTGCACCATGGATTTGTGTTGTTTGACCGACAGGCCTTCTTTTGACTTAATGATCGCACTAAAAGTCTTGCCTGACTGGGTGATCGCGCCGTCAATTTGTAGAAAATTGCTATCAAGGGCTAAGACTGGAACAATTGGATCAGCACTTTCGCCAGTATAGGTCGCGTCGATCTTCAATGTACCAACGGTCGAGTCATCAGTCACATTTAAAGTGCTGCCAGAGGGGACTAAAGTAACGCCTAGGGTTGGTACAGGAGGTGGTGCCACGACAACCGGCACAGGAACTCCACTGCCACTGCCACCGCCACAGCTAATAAGAAACAGGCAAGAAACGACAATAAATTTACATTTCATGGCACTGGCCTCAACTCATCTCGATAGACTTAGATTAAATTTTTTTAAAAGTAATACACCTATTTTTGATAAGCAATTTGCAAATACATTGATTAAGGACTCGTAGCTATGATGAGGTGCACCCATTGTTCGGGCCAGTGGGGGTTAGAGTTTCCCGGCCTAAGTCACGTCAGCGGGCTGGGACCGCCAACGTAATTTGTCAATGAGATCGGGACTTTGTTGCCAAAGAGTGGGCCGAGCTCCGCGTTGGGTTTAACAAGTTTTAAGAGCTCGTGCAGTTTGGACGCAACCAAAGTAGCAATCCACTCCGCGCCAAGGGGCGCAGTCCGTCAGGACTATACCATCCCTTAAGCACTAACGTTTGACACCGATATTTCGGGTCAGGTGATCCGGCGTCGGGAGTCGGACAATAAACTATACCCAAGGCGATCCCAATGCCATGTGGTACCGCTTTGTAGGTCGCCAGATGGGCATGGTGACGAACAATGGCGGTTGGGAAGGTTCCTTTGCCGCCTCAGTCGCTCAGCGGCAGGCAGCCCCTGCAACAACTGCGCCCGGCGCTTTTGCCAATGGCGCGACGGTGGGCAAGCAGGAAGAGCAATTCTCGTCTAATCTGGAAGTGATCAACAGCTATAGCCAAGGCTCAGCTTCTGGTAGCTATGTGGTCCGTTCGGGCGATAGCCTGCAAGGGATCGCCCAGAATCTGTGGGGCGATAGTGCCGCCCTTCGGGCCTTCTACGACTGGAATTGATCCCCCGGATCAATTCCTGCGCTGACGCGCACCGTCTGCGAAGGGTATAAGCTCGCCGAGGCCAATGGTTTTTCGGGCGCGGCATCGCTTCTTGAAGGCCTGACCCTGCGCCTGCCAGCAGGGGTGATGCGCAGCGCTCCGCGCCTTGTTTGATGCTTGAGCTGACTTGTCTGCGGCCAATCACTTTTTGAATATCATCAATTACTTGGATGGCATTTCCCAAATTGAAACCTTTTTGTGTGAACATTTAGATTGAAATGCAATGCGCGATGCTTGCTAACCAAGTCGCGTGCACAATTTGAACTTGAAGGTGATTGAGTGCGCGACACGAGCCATGCGTCATCTGCGAGGGACAGGTCACCCAGACCTGTTATTCAAAATGCGATCAATCGCCTTCTGGAGACAGCTGACCAAAGTAGCACGCACTATTTGCACGCTGTTTTGCTGGTCATCATTGTTCTCAGTAGCTGTCTGGTTTCAATGGCGCTGGCGGCCTTACTCATTGGATTTTTTGATGTTTCGAGCCAAGTTGGGATTGTCGCGTTTGTTGGGATAGTCGGCACATTTGTGCCGTTGCTGGTTGGGTATCCAGCCATCCTATTTGCCTCAGCGATGATCAATAAAACGCGCGTCATGCGCGCGGCACTACACGAGGCCAAAATAGCCGCAGATCTCGCAAATCAAGCAAAATCAGAATTCCTTGCGAATATCAGTCATGAAATTCGAACCCCTCTCAATGGTGTTGTCGGGATTGCAAAGGCGATGTCGATGCTTCCTATGCCTGAGAAGCAACGTGACATGACAAACCTCATCCATTCTTCGGGCGAGACCTTGCAAAGACTGCTGAATGATCTGCTGGATGTCTCTAAGATCGAAGCGGGTAAACTTGATTTACAAGACGCCGTCTTCGATCTTGCCAGTGAAGTGGAGGCGGCCGCCTATTTGATCCGAGAGCGTGCTGACGAAAAGGGTCTCGGCTTTGACGTCACGATTGAGGACGATGTTCGCGGCCTTTATGTTGGAGATGCCATCCGGCTTCGCCAAATCGTCTCCAATCTTTGCTCAAACGCGGTAAAGTTTACCAATAATGGAAAAGTCTCGGTGAAGGTCTCGCCCTTGGAGGCACCGGGTTGCGCGCAGAACCTTCGCATTGAAGTCACCGATACTGGGATTGGGTTTGATCAGCTTGCGCATGGGCGACTATTTGCCCGGTTTGAGCAGGGCGATGGTTCGATCACCCGCCAGTTCGGGGGAACCGGTTTAGGCTTGGCAATTTGTAAGGCATTGGCGCAAATGATGGGTGGTGCCATCGAAGCGAGATCTGAGCCCGGCTACGGCAGCACATTCACAGTGGACTTGGCAATACCTCGAAGCGCGAACACCCTTGGTGGGGATGTCTCTAGTGAGGCAGCAACCGGCTCAGAGTTGAGCTTATCCGCCCTGATGGGTGCATCCATTCTTGTGGCCGAAGATCATCCGGTTAACAGACAAGTCGTCGCATTGCTTCTTGAGCCGCTTCAAGCCCAGATTACGTTTGCCGAAAACGGACTGGAAGCCGTCAGCGCCTTTCAAGCGCAGGCCTTTGACGTCGTTCTCATGGATGTCCATATGCCTGAGATGGATGGGTTGAGCGCGATCCGAGCCATCCGAGCGTTGGAGCAAAGCTCGCACGCGAGCCGAACGCCAATCGCCGTACTCAGCGCAAACGCGATGGCGAAAGATGTTCAGGCCTCTTTGAACGCGGGAGCGGACCACCACATTGCAAAGCCCGTGACACCGGAAACGTTGTTTAAGGGCCTGTCTCTGATGTTCGCCACGCCGCGTCCGCCGGAACAAAAGGCACGCGTGAGCTAAGGTGCACTGCACCTAAAATCTACCTTGGGCCTATTCGTGAGCACCACGCAATCCGCATCCGTAGTTCAACTCACGGTGTTGCGCATTGCTATCGTCGCCTAATTGCCTTTATGAATGCTACGAGTAGTTCTCTCGTGAGTGCCCGCAAAGGACGTGATGACATGACCAAGCTAAACATCCTCAAAGGCCGTCCAGAGCCATCGGTTCAAACCGTGTTTGCGGCGGATGTGATAGCCCCGCCTGCGGTCATGTTGGACGAAAGCCCACCCGAGGGGTTGAGCACGGACGATATCTCGATTGAGCGCTATTTCTCAAAAGACTGGCACAATCAGGAAATTGAGAAAGTCTGGCGCAAGACGTGGCAATTGGCTTGCCGGATCGAAGAGTTGCCCAATGTTGGCGATCATCTCGTCTATGAAATCGTGCATGACAGTCTGATTGTGGTACGCACGGCGGCTAACGAGATCCGGGCCTATATCAATGCCTGTCTGCATCGGGGCACCTTGCTGCGCACGACCGGGGGCTGCGTCCAGCAATTTCGCTGCCCGTTCCATGGCTTTACGTG
>JAIXUW010000255.1 GCA_027483355.1 Alphaproteobacteria bacterium | reverse complement strand
CATGAATCACCCTTTATTATGCTGGCACCTTTATATGTGCTGGCCTTGGGTGCCTTGCTCGCCGGTTTTGTCTTCGCGCCGCATTTCGTCGGTGAGGGCAGGGACGCTTTCTGGGGCGCTACGCTTTTCGTGGCCGAAGGGAATGACACCATCGAAGCGGCCCACCATGTCGCGGCCTGGGTGAAATATCTGCCGATTGTGGTTTCCGTCCTGGGCATCCTGCTGGCCTATGTCATGTATATGCGTTTGCGCCATCTGCCGGCCGTCGTGGCGGGTACCTTTAGCAGCATTCACCAGCTGTTCTATCGCAAATGGTATTTTGACGAGCTGTACCACCATATTGGCACCTTGCCCGCCTTCAAGTTGGGCCGCCTGTTCTGGAAGACAGGTGACGGTAAAATCATCGATGGCCTGGGCCCCGATGGGGTTGCCAAAGCCATCGCCGAGGGGGCGCGTGAAACCAGTCGCCTGCAAACCGGCTATATCTATCATTATGCTTTCGCCATGTTGATCGGCACCGTGCTGATCATTGGCGCCTATCTTGTCTATGCCCGTTAAGGACGCCAGCTGATGCTCGATTTTCCTATCCTGTCGCTGATCACTTTCCTGCCCTTGGTGGGGGTGCTGTTCATCTTGCTGATCCAGGGGGAGGAAGCAGTGGTTGCGCGCAACGCCCGCAACACAGCATTATTGACCTCTATATTTACGTTCTTACTATCGCTGTATATGTATGCGGGTTTCGACCCGACGGCGGCGGGCTTTCAATTTGTCGAAAGCCGCCAATGGTTTCCTGGCTACAATATAAAGTATGCGCTGGGCGTTGACGGTATTTCGATTTTCTTTGTTTTACTGTCGACCTTTTTGACGCCAATCTGTATTCTTGCCAGCTGGGAGTCGATCAAGCACCGCGTCAAGGAATTCATGATTGCTTTCCTGGTGTTGGAAACCACCATGATTGGTATGTTCTGTGCACTTGATCTTGTCCTCTTCTATATCTTCTTCGAAGCAGTGCTGATCCCGATGTTCCTTATCATTGGTGTCTGGGGTGGCAAGCGGCGTATTTACGCGTCGTTTAAATTTTTCCTCTACACCCTATTGGGCTCGGTTTTGCTGCTGCTGGCGATTTTGGTACTTTATCAAATTGCCAGTACCGATATCGTTGCGTTGTCGACGGTCGAGACGGTACCGGTTGATATTCAAAAATGGTTGTGGCTGGCTTTCTTTGCCTCGTTCGCGGTCAAAGTGCCGATGTGGCCGGTGCATACTTGGCTGCCCGATGCCCACGTGGAAGCGCCAACAGCTGGCTCCGTCATTTTGGCGGGGGTGCTGCTGAAAATGGGCGGCTATGGTTTTATCCGCCTATCCTTGCCGATCTTGCCTGATGCTACGGTGTACTTCGCACCGATGGTTTTCTGGTTGAGCGTCGTCGCCGTGGTCTACACGTCGCTGGTGGCACTTGTCCAAGAAGACATGAAAAAGCTTATTGCCTATTCGTCGATTGCGCACATGGGCTTTGTCACCATTGGTATTTTTTCGCTCAACCAGCAGGGTCTGGAAGGGGCAATGTTCCAGATGCTGTCGCACGGCGTGGTCTCGGCAGCGCTGTTTCTTTGCGTTGGGGTCATCTATGACCGCCTGCACACCCGCGAAATCAGTCGCTACGGTGGCCTGGTCAAGAATATGCCCAGATATGCCGCCGTCTTTATGCTGTTCACCATGGCATCGATTGGCCTGCCCGGCACCAGCGGATTTGTCGGCGAGTTTCTGGTCATGATCGGCATTTATCAGGTGAATACACTCATAGCCTTCCTGACAGCCACCGGTGTTATCCTGGGGGCCGCCTATATGCTTTATCTCTATAAGCGCGTCGTCTTTGGCGAATTGACCAAATCGGACGTCCGCTCAATGAAAGATATCGACAAGCGCGAGATCATGATTTTTGCACCGCTGGTGATCTTAGTTTTATGGATGGGTATTTACCCGGCCAGCTTTTTACAGCCGATGGCGCCTGCCATTCGCAAAATCGTCACCCAGTTTGAAACCCGCCAACAGAACATGATAGCAGCACCCACCACCGCGCTGCCTACCGGTGCTGTGCCTGCCGTTCAGGAGAACGCCCCATGATCCCCCCGGTATTCGTAGCGCCCTCTCTGGCTGTGGCCTTTCCGCTGATTTTTTTGGCGGGAATGTCGTTGATGCTCCTGCTGCTGGGTGTGGCACGCAAAACGGAAGACTTTAAAAGCGTCAATAATCTGGCGATTTTTTCGCTTCTGGCAGTTGCCATCGTGGTAGCGCGTTTTTCGGACGAGCGTATGGAAGGGCTCAACGGCCTTTTCGTCAGTGATCCCTTTGCCATTCTGATGCAGATCATGGTTTTGGTGGGCGCGGCGGTGGCACTTTCGATGACCCCACGCTATGTCGAACGCGAAAGACTGATGCGGATCGAATATCCCATCCTGGTAATGCTCTCCACCCTGGGCATGATGGTGATGATCACCTCGAACGATCTGATGACGCTTTATCTTGGTATTGAACTGCAAAGTCTGCCGTTGTACGTGCTGGCGGCGATGCAGCGCGATACGGTCAAATCGACCGAGGCCGGTCTTAAGTATTTTATTCTCGGTGCTTTGTCGTCTGGAATGCTGCTGTACGGCTGTTCGCTGTTGTATGGCTATGCGGGTACCACCAACTATACGGCACTGCAACTGGCCCTGACGGCCGAGGCGGGTATGGCCCCGGGCGTTGTGGTAGGGATGGTGCTGTTGATGATCGGTATTGCTTTCAAATTGGCGGCTGCACCCTTTCATATGTGGGTACCCGATGTTTATGAAGGGGCGCCTACTTCGGTGACGGCCTTCTTCGCGCTTGTGCCCAAAATTGCGGCCCTGGCCCTAATGATCCGCCTGCTGTCTGGCCCGTTTGAAAACATGGTCGATCAATGGCGTCAGGTCATCATTATTCTGTCCGTATTGTCGATGGCGGTGGGGGCTATTGCGGCTATTGCGCAAACGAATATCAAACGCCTGCTTGCCTATAGTTCGATTGGCCATGTTGGCTTTGCGCTGCTGGGTCTGGCGGCCGATAACGCCGAAGGTGCCCGTGCCGTCATCGTTTACGCGATGTTCTATATGGTTATGACGGCGGGTGCTTTTGCCATCGTTCTAATGATGAAACGCAAAGACCGTATGGTCGAGCAGATCGCGGATCTGGCGGGCCTTGCTCGTAGTCAACCATTGGTAGCCGCAGCCATGACGATCATCATGTTTTCGATGGCGGGTATTCCTCCCTTGGCGGGCTTCTTTTCCAAGCTGTTTGTCTTTCAGGCAATTATTGATGCACAGCTTTATGCCCTTGCGGTTTTCGGGGTGATCGCCTCGGTAGTCAGCGCCTATTATTACCTGCGTGTGATCAAGGTGATGTACTTCGATGACCCCGCCGATGAAGCGCTGGACCGGTCTAACGATCCCGCCTTGACCGGTGTTTTGACCATCAGCGTAGCGGTACTTTTGTTCTTTATTATCTTGCCAACCTCGGTGCTGACCTGGGCGCGCGAAGCTGCCGCAGCTTTGGCGCAGTAACGGGCCTGATATGCCTTTGGTGATACAGCGCAGAGAACTGGCCAGCGTTGACAGCACCAATACCTATGCCAAGGCGCGAGCGGTTGAAGGTGCGGCGGCAGGAATGCTTGTATTCGCACATGAACAGACAGCGGGACGCGGGCGACAGGGTAATACCTGGGAAGCGCGGCCCGGTAATCTTTATGCCAGCCTGATCCTGCGGCCCCGGGTGACGGCTGCAAATATGGGGCAACTATCCTTTGTCATCGCGCTGGCTCTGGCCGAAGCCATGGCAGAAATATTGCCTGCTGCCACCGATATCGCTTTGAAATGGCCAAATGATATTCTGTTGAATGGTCGCAAATGCGCGGGTATTTTGTTGGAAAGCGAAGGTAGTTTCACAGACGGACAGTTACCTTGGGTGGTAGCCGGTTTCGGGGTTAATCTGGTCGATGCGCCAGAGCAGGCGGCCCATCTGGCGGACGCCAGCGGACAAAGGCTGACGCCGATGGCGTTTTTAGATGTGGCAGCGCCGCATTTGTGCCAACGCTATAATGAATGGGAAACGACGGGATTCATGGGAATTCAGCATAACTGGCTGCAACGCGCCACCCACTTGCATGCTAAGATTGGCGTGCGTTTGGTCCGCGAAACCCTGTCGGGCGTTTTTGAGGGAATTGACGCGCAAGGCGCCCTGCAACTCAGACTGGACGACGGCAGTTTGCGACATATCTCATCGGGAGAGGTTTATTTATGAAACAGCCGTTCGATATGAAAGATGACGCCATCTATTTCGTCCCGCTGGGTGGGTGCGGCTATTTCGGTTCGAATATGTCTTTGTACGGGCATCGCGGCAAGTGGATTATGGTCGACTGCGGTATGGGCTTTGCCGATGACACCATGCCAGGGGTTGAAATTCTACTGCCCGATCCGGGTTTTGCCGCTAGCTTGGGCGATAAGCTGTTGGGCTTGGTGATTACGCATGGGCACGAAGATCATATCGGCGCTATTGATAATTTATGGCTTCGGTTCAAGGCGCCCATCTACGCCACCAAATTCACCGCTGAACGCATTTTACAGGATCTGACCGAAAAGACCTGGGGGCGGGATGTGCCCGTTCATATTGTACCCTCGCGTGGTATAATCGATCTGGGACCGTTCAATATTGAATTCGTCGATGTGGCGCATTCCATCCCCGAGGCCAATGCACTGGCCATTACCGTCAAGGATGTCGGCACAATTCTGCATACGGGCGATTGGAAGATCGATCCCGATCCGGTCATTGGTGCCCTGACTGACCAAACCCGTTTGCGCGCCTTGGGTGATGCGGGCGTCTTGGCCTTGATGGGCGATTCCACTAATGCCATGGTGCCGGGTCGCTCCGGTTCGGAGCGTACCGTTGAGGCAGCACTCACCGAGCTGTTCGGTGAATTCCCTGACCGCGCCATTCTGATCTCGTGTTTTTCAACCAATCTGGCGCGGGTGCATAGCATCTACACAGCGGCCAAAGCGCATGGGCGGCAGGTTTGTCTGGTCGGACGCTCGCTGAAAAAAATCGAAGAAGTGGCGCGGCGCAGCGGTTATCTTAAAAATATCCCGCCTTTTCTGGATTACGAAGAAGCCGATTTTCTGCCGGTCAGTCAACTTGTTTATATCGTCACCGGCTCGCAAGGCGAACCGCGTGCAGCTTTGTCGCGCATTTCCGGCGATGATCACCCGGCCATTGAACTCCGCGAAGACGACGTAGTGATTTTCTCCTCCCGCGCCATTCCCGGCAATACACGCGCGATTGATCGTATCAAAAATCGTCTGTATGCGAAAAATGTTCAAGTCGTCACAGATCATGATGCGCCCATCCATGTCTCGGGCCACCCGTACCGTGAAGAGCTTAAGGAATTTTACAGCTGGGTGCGGCCTAAATATATTCTGCCGGTGCATGGCGAACAAATGCAGATGGAAAAGCACGCCGATCTGGCTGCTGATTGCGGTGCCGAAAAAACCCTGGTACCCGCCAATGGCCAGGTGATCGAAATCGCTCCTGATCGATTGCAAGTGGTGGGCGAGGTGCAGCACGGCATACTGGCGATTGAAGGCTCGCGTATCGTCGCCATCGATCATGAAGCGATTTTGACCCGCCGCCGCATGATGTGGAACGGGAGCGCTATCGTCACAGCCGTTGTTAATGCCAAAGGTGTGCTGGCAGCGCCGCCAAAACTGACGGCGCTTGGCTTGCTAGATGAAGCAAGTGCCGCCGATCAGGCGGTCATTGCCGTTTTGGTTGATGAGCTGACCGACAAAGTTGCCGCCGCCGATAAATCCATTCGCTTGAACGATGATGCGCTGACTGAAATGATCCGCGTCACCACGCGCCGCTTCTTCGCCGAGCATTTTGACCGTAAACCGCAAACCCGTGTACATCTGATCAGGATATAGAAATGTCACCTTTAACCGCGCTGTTTATTTACCTGTTGATCTGGTGGGTGGTCATTTTCACCATCCTACCGCTTGGCGTTGAACGCCACGAGGAGGTTGGT
>JAIXUW010000185.1 GCA_027483355.1 Alphaproteobacteria bacterium | reverse complement strand
TTTTTGCGCAAGTAACCCGCCAGAAACTGCGACACCGCCATGACGCGGCTGCCGCTGGCAATCGCGGCATTATAGGCACGCTTAAAGCGATTGCCGATTTTATGCGCCGCGTGGCAGCTGGTGACAAAGGCCGCATCGGTGCCTTCAACGGCGCGACGCGCGACCCAGGCCGGTGCACGGCTGGCGGCATGTACAACATCGACTTTGTGTTCGCGGATAAGCGCGCGCAGCTTACGGCTGGTCAACCACATGGTCAGCGGGTTTTTTGAATGGACCGGCAGTTCAATATGCCGACCACCGGCGCGGGTTATCTCATAGACGCGGGGGCCGCCGTTGGAAACAACGATCGCGGTCATGCCGGCCTTAACCAGACCCGCATTCAGATCAACCGTGCCCTGCTCGACCCCGCCTGAAATGAGAGCGGGCACGATTTGCATCACCACAGTACCGGCGGGAAGAACCGCGGCCTCGGGGGCCGACTTGGAATTTTCATCTGTCATGGCATGGTTTTACGCCTAAAAACCATGGTTTTCCAGCCTATTCTCACTGTGAATGGCTTGACAGCGGTGGGGGCTTGGGACGACACTCGGACTCCGCCGCTTTTGGCATGAATTCAAATGCTTACCCCCGGAAAACCCCATGTCGTCATCTGCCGCCGCCCAGAAACATCCCGCCTCTGAAATCACGGTGCGCTTGCCTGATGGCAAGACGATGACCCTGCCGACACCGGCCACCGGCGCCGATGTCGCGGCCCAGATTGGTCCCGGCTTGGCCAAGGCAGCCCTCGCCGTCAAACTGAACGGCGTGCAACTCGATTTGTCGCGCGAACTCTACGAAGACGGGGCCATCGAAATCATCACCCGCAAATCGCCGGAAGCGCTGGAGCTGATCCGCCACGACTGCGCCCACGTACTGGCCGAAGCCGTGCAAACTCTTTTCCCCGGCACACAAGTCACCATCGGCCCCAATATCGACAACGGCTTTTTCTACGACTTTGCGCGCAACCAGCCGTTTACGCCCGACGATTTCGTCGCTATCGAAGCCAAAATGAAAGAGATCATCGCGCGCGATGCCAAGTTCACCCGCGAAGTCTGGCCGCGCGACAAAGCCATCGCGCATTTCAAAGCTGTTGGCGAGAATTACAAGGCCGAGATCATCCAAGACCTCCCCGCCGATCAGACCATCACCATTTACAAGCAGGGCGATTGGCAGGATCTCTGCCGTGGTCCGCATATGCCCTCGACCGGTCATGTCGGCAGCGCCTTTAAATTGATGAAAGTGGCCGGCGCCTATTGGCGCGGTGACAGCAATAACGCCATGTTGACGCGCATTTACGGCACCGCCTGGCGCGACCAGAAAGAACTCGACGCTTATCTGCACCAGTTGGAAGAAGCCGAAAAACGCGACCATCGCAAGCTGGGGCGCGAAATGGACCTGTTCCATATGCAAGAAGAAGCGGTCGGCAGCGTTTTTTGGCACGACAAGGGCTGGACGATTTACCGCGCCCTTGAAAACTTTATCCGCGCCCGCGTGGAAAAAGCCGGTTACAAAGAAGTTAAAACGCCGCAGCTTTTCGATAGCAGTTTATTCAAAGCATCGGGCCATTGGGATATGTACGGCGACAACATGTTCAAGGTTAAAGACACGCATGGCGCCGAGGGCAACGAAAAGATGATGGGCCTCAAGCCCATGAACTGCCCCGCCCATGTGCAGATCTTTAATCAAGGCCTTAAATCCTATCGCGACCTGCCGATCCGCATGGCGGAATTCGGCTGCTGCCACCGCAACGAACCATCGGGCGCCATGCACGGCATCATGCGCGTGCGCCAATTCGTGCAAGATGACGCGCATATCTTCTGCACCCGTGATCAGATGCAGCAGGAAGCCGCCGACTATTTCAAACTGCAGCTCTCCGTCTACAAAAATTTGGGCTTTGACAACATCGCGGTCAAACTGGCCTTGCGCCCCGAACCGCGTATCGGTTCGGACGACCTTTGGGATTGGGCGGAAAACGCGCTCCGCGAAGCACTCAACACGGCGGGCCTGCCCTTCGAGGAACTGCCCGGCGAGGGTGCCTTTTACGGCCCCAAAGTCGAATTCCACCTGACCGATGCCATCGGCCGCACCTGGCAATGCGGCACCTTGCAGGTTGACCCCAACCTGCCCGAGCGGCTCGATGCCACCTATATCGGCGAGGACAGCCAGCGCCACCGCCCGATTATGCTGCACCGGGCGATTCTCGGCTCGCTTGAGCGCTTTGTCGGTATTTTGCTGGAACATTATGCCGGCAAGCTGCCTTTGTGGTTGGCGCCCGTCCAGGCGGTGGTGGCGACAATCACCCAAGACGGCGACGATTACGCGCGGAAAGTGGTAGAAGCCTTGAAAAATCAAGGTATTCGCGCCGTTTTGGATATCCGTAACGAGAAAATCAACTACAAAATCCGCGAACTCAGCCTGGTGAAAACCCCCCAGATCTGGGTCGTCGGCAAAAAAGAGGCCGAGGAGGGCAAAGTCACCATCCGCCGCCTCGGCATCGAAAACCAAGAGGTACTTGCACTTGACGAAGCTATCCGTAAAATAGCCGACGAAGCCAAGGTACCTGCCTAACGCTTTTTATTTTTAACAACTCTAGGAGACTTACCATCGCCACTTTCAACAACAACCGCCCCGTCAAGGACGAAGGTCCACGCATCAATGGCCAGATCCGCGCGACATCCGTGCGCGTCATCGATGCTGCGGGGGAGATGCTGGGTGTACTGACCATCCGCGAAGCACTGACCGCCGCCGAAGAAGCCGGGCTTGATCTGATCGAAATTTCGCCCAACGCCGAACCGCCCGTGTGCAAAATCGGCGATATGGGTAAGTACCGTTACGAACAGCAGAAAAAAGAAGCAGCAGCACGTAAAAACCAAAAAATCGTGCTTACCAAAGAACTGAAGTTCCGCCCGAACATCGAAGAGCATGATATTCAAACCAAGCTGCGCAACGCCAAGCGCTTTTTCGAAGACGGCGACAAGGTCCGCTTTAGCCTGCAATTCCGTGGACGCGAAAACGAACACCGCGAAATCGGCTGGGCTATCATCAAGCGCATCAAAGAAGAATTGCTGCCCTTCGGCAAGATCGAATCCGATGCCCGCGCCGAGGGTAATACCATCATCATGGTGATGACTGGCGTTAAATAAGCCGCGTCGGATCGTTAGATCTCTAGAACAGGCGGGGGTGCGCACCTCTGCCTGTTTTTTTGTTTTAGATCAAACGCCTGAGAAAAGTTTGACGAATCAATTTATTTTCCGTATAGTTTAGTTTCTCATTTTAATCTCTGGTTTTTAGCCATGTTCTCACGACAAAAACAGGCCGCTTACGCAGGCCGTAAAAAAACCCTGCAACAACACCTGCAGAGCGCCTTTAAAAAAGCCGCCGTGGTCACAGCGATCAGCACCGGCGTTGCCGGTTATCATTTCTATGGCACCCAGGAAGATATCGACGTGACCGTCGCCACCATCACCGCCGATGATGCGGGCGGCACAATCATCACCACCGACAACGGCACTTTCATCAACAGCGCCAGTTTAGCGCATTTAAAATTCGAAGATAAAACACAAGACCTCGATGACCGTTTACGTCCGGGCGCGCGGCTGACCTTGCGTGCCTATGGCCTCAACCCGCGTGTGGGTGATTTTGGCCTGCATAGCTTTGGCCTGCATCGTCCTATTTTAAAGGCGACGGTCAGATTTTCTCCGGGTACCCTGGCAATCGAAAACCCGCCGCCAGATACCTCGTGGCTGCGCTTTTTCCGCTCCACCCAGCCCTATAGCCTTCAGACCACGGAAGGCGTCACCCTCACGCAGAATTTTGCTCAGGCGCGCAGCTGTGTCAACAGCGATGACCTGTCCACCATGCAGGCCCGTAACCCGCAAGTCTACCGTGACCTAGCCCTCATGGAACGTCTGCCAATTACCGGCCGTCCGGTGTTTAAAATTGTCACCGACAGCCGCTATAAAAGCGAGGCCTGCCTCATCCCTTTTAACGCCAATAGCGCCACCGCCGGTACGCACCTGAATGGTACCATCAACATCATGCGCAGCCTGTCAGCGGACACAACGCTGCACGAATACTTCCACGCGCTGCAGGACTTCCGCGAAGAAGCGGCCGGCACGATTTATAACCTGACGCCGACAGATTACGCGGTTGCCAATGCCCTGAGCGAGGCGGCCGCCCTCAGCTACGCCGTTATGGCCGCGCGCGAGGCGCGTAATCGCGGGCTAACGCCAGCACCATCCGCACAGCGCTCCTACATCTCGGCGGGTGAGCGGGCGGAGAATATCGCCATTTTTGATGCTGCTTATGAGACCGCTTACGCTGCGAACGAACATATGACCGCAACTGCGCGCGAGACGGCCGCGCTTGAGGCCGGGGGCCAAGCCTTGGTGCGCACCATGATGGCAGGTCATGACCGGCACTGGACCACCCATTACAGAACGTTGATACGTGACAATCTCAACGCCAACCTACACATACTGGCGCGTAACAACGGCACGGGCCCAACCTACGCCGATCTCCGGCGGGATGCGTTTTATCGTGCCGGCATGGTCACCCCGGGCCTTAACCTGATTCCGACTGAATATCTGGGGGCGGAAGCACCCCGTTATATCGCCGCACACATTAGCACTTTGGGCTTGCGTATACCGGCACCCCGCGCAAGCGCAGCAAGGCCGGGCGCCTAAAAAGCTTACTGCGCGGCCCAGGCGTAAAAGCGGAGTTTATTGGGCACCCCCTCAAGGCGCCCCGCCTCCATACCGCCCTTGATCAATAACATCGTCGGCAGACTTTGGATGGCGAAGAGCTGGCCGAGACCTTTCTCGTGGTCGATGTTGACCTTATAGACAGCAACCTTGCCCTGGCGGTCGGCGGCGAACTGGCTGAGGAGCGGCTGCACCTTGCGGCAATAGGGGCACCAATCGGCATCAAACTGCACCACTACCGGGATAGGCGATTGCAAGACCTTGCTGGCAAATTCAGCGGTGGTGATGTGATAAACAGGTATCGGCGCATTGGCGGCCTCCGCCGGTGCCTCGGCCGACAAGCGCATAAAACCCAACAGCGTAATCAGCAGCACCAAAATAAGCCCGGCCGTGCGAACGGGATGGCTTTTTTTGACGGGCGATGGCAGGGCGCTTTGCTTCATACCTTCAATATATAGCGCTAAAATGACTAAATCATAAAAAAACCGCCCAAGTATGACACTCGGGCGGTTTTTTAGGTGTTTTAAGCAAAAAAGCGCTTAGGCCAGCGCACCATCGACCCATTTAAACAGGTCCGATTTGCCCATGGAGCCGACCGTTTGCGCTATCGGCTGCCCGCCCTTGAACAAAATAAGCGTCGGGATAGAGCGCACGCCGTATTTACCGGGGGCATTGGGGCTTTCATCGATATTGATCTTGACCACCTTGATGCCTTCTTTTTCCTGGGCCAGCGCATCGACGCTGGGGCCGAGGGCGCGGCAGGGGCCACACCATTCCGCCCAAAAATCAACCAGCACTGGCTGCTCTGATTTGAGGACTTCGGTTTCAAAAGTGCTGTCGGTAACTTGTTGTGCGCCCATAGTATCTTCCTTTCAGGGTCGTGATGATGATGTCTCTTGTGCATAAATTAGACCGGGGCAGCGGCGGAATCAATCCCCCTTCTGGAAATATGGTGCCAGCATTTCCGTCGGAATGGGCATCAAGCGTGGCCCATCTGTCCATAACAGGGCGCAGCTGACGCGCCTGCCGGGATAAATGCGCGTAAGCAAGCTGGCATAGGCCGCCAGCTGTTTGAGATACAGAACCGAGACGTCCATCACATCCACAGGCGGCGGACGATTGGTTTTATAATCGACAATCAAAATTTCATCATCCGTAACCAGCAGCCGGTCAATCTGGCCCGACATCACCACGTCATCTTTGACAATACCCACCAGCGGTACTTCGGCGCGACTACCGGGGCCAAAGATCGCCGCGAAGTCGGCGTGGGTCAGCACCGCTTTGATCTCGGCGGCAAAACTTTCCTGCTGCACCGGTGTCAGGGCAAAACCGGGCCGGGCCAAAAAGCTTTGCATCGCCTGATCCCATTGCGAGGATGGCAGGCCCGGTAGAATTTCAAGCAGCCGATGCATGATGATACCGCGTGCAAAACGACCCGTGTCATCGCCACTGAGCGGACTTTGTACCGCCGGCTCTTCTTCATCGGGGCGCGACGGGGCCAAAGGTTTGGACGGGGCTGCTTCTTGTTCGGGCATCACCCGCACCCAGTCAGGCAGGGCAGTGCGTGCCGCCACCGCCGCTTCGGCCTGTCGCTCTACTGCCACGGGCACCTCTTGGGCATGGCGTAAAACCCGCACGCCATCATCACGGGTTTCAGTATCCGGGAAAGCAGCCTCGATCAGCCGATACCAGCAATGTGCGGCAATCTCTTTCTTGCCCTGATAACCCGCGATATAGAGGCGGTCTTCGGCACGTGTCAGCGCCACATAAAGTAAACGGCGATATTCTTCGTCCTGCCTAGCGGCGGCGGGCGCATAGCGTTTGGTGAAATCGTCGGACTCATCGGCTTTGCTGGGCGCCCAAAGCGGCACATCGCCCAGATCAGTGTCATCCTCGGGCCACAAAAGACGGGGGCGACCCTTGTTGTGCGCGTGTAAAACCTTGGCGGTATCCGGCAAGAAAACAATCGGCGCTTGCAGCCCTTTCGAGGCATGGACCGTCATGATGCGCACCTGATCGATATGGGCACCTTCCTGTTCGCGTTTGATATCGCTTTCGTTGCGCGAAAACCAATCGGCAAAAGCTTCCAGCGCCGGAATATGCGACTGTTCGTAGGACAAGCAACCATTGAGGAATTCATCCAGCGCATCGGCAACGTCAGGCCCCAGCCGTCCGTAAAAGGCGCGACGGCCACTGACACTGTCGCCTGGACAAGGCATGGTCAGGATGCTCGCAAAAAATTCATAAGGGGTGGCTCTGCCCGCCGTCGCCACCAATGGCTGCAGCCAAGCCACCAAATCGGGGCGCAGATCATGCAGGCGCGACCACAAGGTACCACGCCGGCCATGGCACAGGGTAAACAGGGTTTCTTCGTCGACACCACATAGCGGCGATTTCAACAGGGCCGCCAGAGTCAAATCATCGCGCGGTTGCAGGGCGAAGCGGGCGGCGGCCAGTAAATCCATCACCGCGATTTCCTGGCGCAATTTCATGCGGTCGGCACCCGCCACCGGAATTTTGGCGGCTTTGAGGGCGCGCATCAGACGCTCCATCAACTCGCCCCGTCCCTGCACCAAAATCAGCACATCACCGGCGCGGATCGGACGGCCGCGGGCGGGCAATATCTCTTGGCGGTCCAGCCAGCCACGAATGGTCTCGGCAATCTGTGTCGCCAGACGGCTGGAAGCATTATCGGCCTGGGCCACCTGGGTGGCGGGTTGCCAAGCATCGCGCGGGGCGGTCTCTGCTGGTTTGATCAAGGGCCACAACTCAACGTATCCGGCCTGACCCTGCCGGAAGGGCAGATGGATAACGGGCTTATCCATCTCATGCACGACGCCCTGCTTGGCCTCTGGCATATTAAAGAGAGCATCCACCAATTGCAGCACGCTCGCCGTCGAGCGGAAGGAGTGCTGTAAATCAATGGCGAAATTATCTTGTACCGCCAGCGCCTTATCAGAAAAATGCGCCTTCATGCGATGGAAGGCGGCTGGATCTGCACCTTGAAAACTGAAAATCGATTGCTTTTCGTCGCCCACCACAAACAAGGTACGGCGCACATCATCGCGGGCACCATAGCCTTCTAAAAACTCATTGGCGATAGCGGCCACGACCTGCCATTGTACCGGGCTGGTGTCTTGCGCTTCATCGACGAGAATATGATCCAAACCTTCATCGAGCTTGTACAGCACCCATTGGGCATCGGCTCGCGACGACAATAACTCGGCTGCCTTTAAGATCAGATCATCAAAGTCCAGCAGCTCGCGCGTTTTCTTGACGGCGGCATAACGTGCCAGCATATCGGCGGCGACCGTCAATAGGGCGCCAGTACCCTCTGCCAGGCGAATGGCTTTCAGTCGCGCTGTGAGAATATTCAAACGTTCAAATTCGCGCAGAAAAACGTCTTCTGCATCTGGCCAGGCGGTTTTGACATCCTTCGTAATGGCGTTTTTGCGAGCAGTGCCCTCGCCGGTGACAAAGAAGGACATATAGGCAGGCAACAGGGGCCCGCGCGCCTCTGGGTTTTCCGCCATAAAGGCCGCCAGTATCTCGGCATATCCTTTGCCCTTATCGGTACCATGGGCCAGCATATGACGCACAAGAGCACGTAAGTTTTCTTCTTCTTCACTATCCGGCCGCAGCAATTGCGCCATTACATCCGCCGAGGTCTCGGCGGGGTGCAGACCCAGGCGGGTATAAACACCGGCCACCGTGCGGGTGGCGGCAGCACCATTGTCGCCGTAATGGGCCAGCAAACGCGACAAAGGGCCACGCTTGGTCATCACCTTTTGCAAAAC
>JAIXUW010000299.1 GCA_027483355.1 Alphaproteobacteria bacterium | reverse complement strand
GCGGCTTTTTTAAGTTTCAATTGAACATCGATTTCTGTCTTGGCGCCATTAACAGCCACAAAAGCCTCATAAGCTTCCTGCGCCTCTACGGCTGCCGCACGGGCGGCATCGATTTTGCGGCCGATATCGCCAGCGCCAGAAACGCTGGCCAATTTGGCAAAAGCATCACGGTCCATGAGGTCGTACAAACGGCCCGCGATGTTCTCCAACTGAAAGGTCAGGGCTTGATCGGCTTCGCTGTGACGTCTGCGGGCATCATTGGCGGCGGCATCCACTTCATGTTGCACAACGCCATTCTGGCTGATGAGGGTCTTGAAGGTATCGCGGACTTCGCGTGGACGGGCGTAGGGCATAAAACACACTCGCAAAATGGGGTTGAACGATGGAAAGCGAGGCCACTCTAGGCAGCGTGGCGCTGGCTGTCAATATTTATGTATAATAATGGAAAATATCTATGTTGATCAGTGCGTTAATGCACCAACGGTCTTGCTTCGCTTTTTTTCAATTTGCTGCGCATAGGCTCGCCCCGCTGCAGTCGCCATACTGGGTTTATTGGCGGCATAGAGAGGTTGCATGTGGTCGTCGTTGACCCAACCCGATACCAGAACCCCGTCTTGCTTGGCCTGCTGGGCAAGCTGCATGAATTTTTGTAAACCCGCGGCATCGGGCAACGCCTGATCTTTGCGCCAGGCCTGTTCTGCGGCTTCTTGTAATGCCCCGTAAAGCGCCTTTTGCGGATGATGCAGTTGTCGGGCAACGATGCGCTGCCACAGGGCGGTAAAGCCTTCCAAATGCCTTGCGGCCATTCTGTCGATAATAACGATCTGATCACTGCCGGGCAAAATACCAATGTTGGCAACTTGCGTATCCATCATCTTGATCCCGCTTCCATTTGTCGCTTTCAGGAATTTCCTCTGCAGCGCGCGATCTTTCGTCGTGTGAACACCCGGACAAATCTCAAGAACGACCTGAGGCAAAAGTCTTCTTTGCAGCAAAGCCCCCAACATCAAGGGATGATCGGCAATATGCGCGCCTGTCCAGTGATCCGTCTTTTCGATGCGAATGGTCAATCCATAGTCGTCCAGAAAAACCATCACCCCAGCGGTCGCCACCATGACGCTATCACGGGCAGGCAGCGGCAGGCCCATGCCATCGAAAAGCGCGATAACGGGCGGCATAATTTTGTCGATACTTATCGGGAACCAGCGACCCAAAGCGATGGCCAGATGAAAGCTGTCGCGCCGGTCGTTGCAACCCGACCAAGCTTGTTGAAATTGCTGAGAAAGTTTTTCTTCTTTTAACATAATAAAAATAATACTGCAAAGATTGCCATTTGTCCAGCACAGGCCGCCGACTTAGCCCATGGCAAAGACCAGAAAGCAAGCTATAGTTAAACCATGTCTTTATTAACCCTATGGTTTTTCACATGAAAACAGCCGCCCTGCCCCCCGCCCCGTCCAGCCACGGTCTGCCGGATACCACTACCCTCCTGCAAACGATGATGTCGGCATACCATCAGGATGAAAACGCGGCGGTTAAGGGGCTGCTGTCGCAATTACAGGGCTATGACGCGACGGCCAAGGCGGCCGTGCGGGAACGGGCCCGGGGATTTATTCAAAACGTGCGCGATAACCGCCGCACCTTTGGCGGGGTTGATAAATTCCTCAACGAATTCGGCCTGACCACCCGCGAAGGTATCGCGCTGATGTGTCTGGCCGAGGCCCTGCTGCGCATCCCCGACAGCGCCACCGCCGATATGCTGATCCGCGATAAAATCGGCTCGGCTGCCTGGGATCAGCATTTGGGCAAAGCCGATGATCTTTTCGTCAATGCCTCGACCTGGGCCTTGATGCTGACCGGTAAAGTGATTGCCGATGTGGATGCCGCCGAAGTCAAAGACAGCTCGATCGGCGGTTATGCCGGCAAGCTGGTGTCAAAACTGGGCGAGCCGGTGGTCCGCCAGGCCATGCTGCACGCGATGAAAATCATGGGCCAGCAATTCGTTATGGGCCGCACCATTACCGAGGCGATTGACCGCGCCCGTGACAGCGAGAAAATCGGCTATCGCTATTCCTACGATATGCTGGGCGAAGGGGCACGCACGGCCGAAGATGCCGAGCGTTATTTCAAAAACTATCAAGACGCCATTGATGCGATTGGCAAAGCGGCAGCTGGGCGCGGCGTGCACAACGCGCCGGGTATTTCGGTGAAATTATCCGCGCTGCATCCACGCTATGAATACGGCAATCAGGCCCGCTGCATTCCGCCGCTGGTGGAAAAACTTCGCGTCCTGGCGCTGAAATGTGCGCAATACAATATTGGCCTGACGGTTGACGCCGAAGAAGCGCACCGCCTGGAAATCTCGCTGAAAATCATCGAAGCTGTTTTCGCTGATCCGGCGCTGGGCCAATGGGAAGGCTTTGGTCTTGCCATTCAGGCCTATCAAAAACGCTGCGGACAGCTGATCGACTGGCTGGCGCGGCTTTGCCATGACCACAACCGCCGTATGATGGTGCGCCTGGTCAAGGGCGCTTATTGGGACAGCGAAGTCAAATACGCGCAAGTCAACGGCCTGCCCGACTATCCTGTCTTTACGCGCAAAGCCTCGACCGATGTGTCTTTTCTGGTGAATGCGCAAAAAATGCTGGCGCATCGCGATGTCTTTTACCCGATGTTCGCCACCCACAACGCCTATACCGTCGCCGCCATCGTTGAAATGGCGGGTGCTGATCAAACCGGTTTTGAATTTCAGCGTCTGCACGGTATGGGCGAAGCGCTTTACCATCAGCTGACCGGTACGGTGGCCGGCACATATCCCTGCCGCGTTTATGCGCCCGTCGGCAGCCATCAGGATTTACTGCCCTATCTGGTGCGTCGTTTGCTGGAAAACGGCGCCAATACCAATTTCGTCAACCGTCTGCAAAACGACAAAGTGCCGATTGACGAGATGCTGGTCGACCCCGTCGATTATGTGGCGGCCTTAGCCGATAAAAAACACCCCAAAATTCCACTACCGCGCGACATCTATGGCGACCGGCCGAATTCTTGGGGTATCGAATTTGCCCATACGCCGGTCAGTCAGGTACTCTTGGCCAAGGTTGAGGCTGCCGCCAACCGTCTCTACACCGCAAGCCCGCTGATCGCGGGGAAAGCTGTCACTGGTAGTACCAGCAGCAAAATCACCGATCCGGCTGATCGCCGCCGCAGCATCGGCGATGTGACCATGGCCACGGCCAACGATATGCGCCAGGCGCTGGATATCACCGCTGCGGCTTTCGAAAGCTGGAATGCCACACCCGCGCATCAACGCTCCGACATTCTCGATAAAACGGCCGATTTGATGGAAGAACACATGGCCGAACTGCTGGCCTTATGTGTACGCGAAGCGGGCAAGACTTTGCCCGACGCCGTCGCTGAAGTACGCGAAGCGGTCGATTTCTGCCGTTACTACGCTGCTGAAGGCCGCAAGCATTTTGCCACGCGCACCACCCTCCCCGGCCCGACCGGCGAGAGCAACGTCCTACAACTCGAAGGTCGCGGCGTATTTTTATGTATTAGCCCGTGGAACTTCCCGCTGGCGATTTTCCTGGGGCAAGTCACGGCAGCCCTGATGGCGGGCAATACGGTGATCGCCAAACCGGCTGAACAAACACCGCTGATTGCCATGCGCGCGGTCGAGCTGTTAATCGCGGCAGGTCTGCCCGCCGATGCTATCGCCTTTTTACCGGCCGATGGTGAGTTGACCGGCAAAATACTGGTGCCTGATGCACGGATTGCCGGGGTGTGCTTTACCGGCTCGACCCAGGTGGCCCAACTGATTAATCGTACGCTGGCCGCACGCGATGGCGCGATTGTGCCGCTGATTGCCGAAACCGGCGGCCAGAACGCAATGATTGTCGACTCATCAGCCCTACCCGAACAGGTGGTCGATGATGTGATCACCTCGGCGTTTCGATCCGCGGGTCAACGCTGCTCGGCTTTACGGGTACTTTATCTGGCCGAGAGCATTGCCGATAAAACCATCGAGATGCTGGC
>JAIXUW010000044.1 GCA_027483355.1 Alphaproteobacteria bacterium | reverse complement strand
TCGTGGGTTTCTTTGGACAGGATGCCGCGGGTCATCAGTTTTTCGCAGACGGTGCGGGCGGCGATTTTGGCGGGGTCGAAATCGACCCCGATCCAGAGACCAAGGCCACGCACGGCGCGAATGAGGGGGCTGTCGATTTTTTCAATCTCGGCCTTCATATAGGCGCCAAGCCGGGCGCTGTTTTGAGTCAGCTGTTCGTCTTCGAGAACGCAGAGCGCCTCGTAGCCGACGCGGGCGGCCAGCGGGTTACCGCCAAAGGTGGAGCCATGGCTGCCCGGTTTGAACAGTTCCATCACAGCGCGGGTACCGACGACCGCTGAGACCGGCAGAATACCGCCGCCCAAGGCTTTGCCGAGGATCAACAGATCGGGCTTGATATCGTCATGCTGGAAGCAGAAATTTTTACCGGTACGACCAAGGCCCGATTGCACTTCGTCCAAGATCAGTAAGACATTGTGCGCATCACAAAGGGCGCGCAGTTTTTTTAAGAAACCCGCTGGCGGCAGGACGATACCGGCTTCGCCCTGAATGGGCTCCAGCAACACGGCACAGGTATGCGGCGTGATGGCGGCGGCGATGGCATCCAGATCGCCATAGGGGATCATCACAAAACCGGGGGTGAAAGGGCCAAAATCTTTTTTATAGCCAGGCTCGGACGAGAAGCTGACCACGGTGGTGGTGCGGCCGTGAAAATTGCCCGATCCCACAATGATCTCGGCCTTGTTTTCGGGGATGTGCTTGACATGATAGCCCCATTGGCGGGCGGCCTTGATGGCGGTCTCGACGGCTTCGGCGCCTGTATTCATTGGCAGCATCATATCGAGCCCGGCCAGCGCACAGAGCTTTTCCGCAAAAGGGGTCAGGCGGTCGGTGTAAAAGGCGCGGGAACACATGGCGAGCGTCCCCGCCTGTTCGACGAGTGCCGCCAGAATGCGCGGGTGGCTATGGCCGTGGCTGACGGCGGAATAGGCCGACATCATATCGAGGTATTTGCGGCCCTCGCGGTCCCATAAATATAAACCTTCCCCGCGATGCAGCATGACTGGGAGCGGTTTATAGTTATAGGCGACCCATTTCCCCTCGGCCGCGATGGCGTCGGGGGTGCTGGCGGGGAGAGTGGGGAAGGCGGCGAGCGCAACGTTGGCCATAATACCTCTCTTGTTGTATTGGCGCATGGGTCGGAGTATCTTCGTTTCTGCTTTATAACCCATATGTCCGCCTGCGCGGGAGAGAAAACATCATGCTGATCGGTTGCCCCAAAGAAATCAAAACCAAAGAATATCGCGTGGGCCTGACCCCGCCGTCGGTGCGCGAATACGTGCGCTATGGTCATCAGGTGATTGTTGAAACCGGTGCCGGTTTGGGCATCCAGGCATCCGACGATGATTATCGTGCAGCGGGCGCCGAGATTGTGGCAACGGCCGCCGAGGTCTTTCAACGCGCCGAGATGATCGTCAAAGTAAAAGAGCCGCAGCCGGTGGAAACCAAAATGCTGCGCGAAGGCCAAATTCTTTTCACCTATCTGCACCTGGCGGCGGACGCGACACAGGCGCAAGGCCTGATCGACAGCAAATGCGTCGCCATCGCCTATGAGACGGTGACGTCGGATCGCGGCGGTCTGCCGCTCTTGGCCCCCATGTCGGAAGTGGCGGGGCGTATGGGTGTGCATATCGGTGCCTATCACCTGCACGCGCCGATCGGTGGCTCGGGCATTTTGATTGGCGGCGTGCCGGGCGTTTCGGCCGCGCAAGTGACCATTCTGGGTGGCGGCGTCGCCGGTACCAATGCCGCCAAAATGGCGATTGGCATGGAAGCGCGCGTGACCATCCTCGAAAAATCGCTCGATCGTATTCGCCAACTCGATGACCTGTTTGGTAACCGCGCCAATATCGTTTATTCGACACAGGATGCGGTCGAGAAATACGTCATGCGGGCTGACATGGTGATTGGCGCCGTGCTGATCCCCGGTGCCTTGGCGCCCAAACTGATTACGCGTGATCTGTTGAAAAAGATGCGGCCGAAATCAGTCATCGTCGATATTGCGATTGACCAGGGCGGCTGTGCCGAGACATCGAAACCCACCACCCACGATAACCCGACCTATGAAGTCGAAGGTATCGTGCATTATTGTGTCGCCAATATGCCGGGCGCGGTGCCGCGCACCTCGGCCTTTGCGCTGAATAACGCGGTTTTGCCCTATGGTTTGGAGATTGCCAACAAGGGTTGGGTCAAGGCGCTCAGTGATAACCGCCATTTGCGCAACGGTCTGACCGTCTGCCGCGGGCAGATCACTCAGCCGGATGTCGCGCGTGATCTGAACCTGGCCTATAGCGCCGCCGAGACACAATTGGCAGCGTGATGACGATGGCTTTTCTGGACGAATTTCTTAAAAGCCCGATCAAGAGCGAAATTGCCACCGACCCGCTGCCGAAAGCGGAGCGGGACGTGATGGCGCTGGACGCTGTCTATTTCGATGCCGAGGTTTGTGATGATCATGATCACAGTGGTGATGAGAAAATTGGGTCTTGCGGTAAGAGCTGTGCGGGGTGTCCGAGTAAGGGTACCGATGCTTGTGATGATCATTCCCATTGATGCGCGGGTGATTACTTCCTTCTTCCCAAAGCATTCAGTGCCAGCACCGTCATGAAAATCATCAGGCCGGGATAAAAGCCGAGCCAGGGGGCTTGCCACAAATTATCTTCGGCCCGGGTCAGCATATTGCCCCAGGAGGCTTCGGGCGGTTGAATGCCAAGGCCCAGAAAGCTCAAAACCGATTCCGCTAAAATCATGGCGCCCGCCGCCAGGCATCCGGCGGTGATCACGGTCGGCATCACATTGGGCAGGATATGTCGGCGCATAATGGCGCCATCGGTATGGCCCAGCGCTACGGCAGCGCGCACAAAGTCACGTTGCGCCAGGCTGAGCGTGCGGGCGCGTACCAATCGCGCCACCACTACCCAGCCGAACGAACCCAGCAGCAGAATGATTTTGATGAACGAAAGCCAGGGCGATGCCGCCGCATCGGCCGAAAGCCCCAGTTTTTGCAGATCAAGAGCCGCCAGAATAATCAGCAGTGGCAGGGCGGGTAGCGCCAGCAACAGGTCACACAGGCGCATCAGCACAGCATCGCACCAGCCGCCACGGTACCCGGCGACAATGCCAGCCGCGGTGCCGATGAGGGCTGCCAGACCCGCCGCCCCCAAACCAATCAGCAGCGAGACGCGGCCGCCCTCAAGCAGGCGCAAAAATACATCGCGGCCCAGTTCATCACCGCCCAGCGGACGGTCTGCCGCGATACCGGCAAAACGGCGGGTGAGATCAACGGTGTCTGCCGTATGGCCGAGCAGGCTTTCAAACAGCGGCAGCGCCGCGCAAAGCGCCGCCAGGATGATCAGGAACGTCAGCGCCAGATATTTCATCGGCCTTGCCCCTTGCGGCTGCGCGGATCAAGTACGCCATATAAAGTATCGGCGCAAAGATTGGCCAGCAGGACGCAGAAGGTCAGCATAAAAAAGCCAATCAGCGCCATGTTATAATCGTTACCCATGATGGCATCGAACAGCAGCTTGCCCATACCGGGAAAGGCGAAAACGGTTTCGACGGTGAGGGCGCCGCCCAGCAGCGTGCCGAGATCGAGCAGGATTAAGGTCACCAAGGGCGTTGCTGCCAGCGGAAAGGCATGCCGCCACAAAACGCGAGGTTCACTGCAGCCCTTGGCACGGGCGGTTTTGATATGCTCGGACGCCAACGCCTCGGCCATCGCCGTTTGCAGATGGCGCACATAGGATGCCAGCATACCCAGTGACAAGGTGATAACGGGCAGGATAAGGCTCAAGGGGTCGGTAAGACTGGCGGCTGCCGGCAGCCAGCCCAGCGTCACTGCGAACAAGCC
>JAIXUW010000349.1 GCA_027483355.1 Alphaproteobacteria bacterium | reverse complement strand
TTGAAAGCCATCCTGTCGATGGATGCATATAATCGTAGCTACAATCAAGGTATAGAACTCACCGGCACCACTTTTGGCGGCGTCACAATAATTAAAGATTCAGAGGATCTGGGCTTCAAATTAGACAGCAACGGTAATCAAGTCCTAGATGCCGAAGGAAACCCCATCCGCAAAGACGCCGACATCGGCTTCTACGCCATCGCCTATGAATATCAGGGCGAGGTGATTATTTCCTATCGCGGGACGGATGTTGCGGCTGGTAGACATGCCTCAACGACATCGACAATCCCACAAGCCATGCCGCAATCATAAGACATAAGGTGTGACACGGGCGATAACGCTTGCGGTTACGGGGCTGATCACGGACAATTAGAAGACGCTTTAAGCCAACCATAAGGATTTAGCGATGACGCTGGCAGAATTGCTTTTGCTTTATCTGGCCTTTCGCGCCAAACAGGTCATCTGCGATTTCTTTCTGCAGACGCAGTGGATGGCCGAGACCAAGGGCAAGCCTTTTACCGCCGGTGGCGCCAAGGCGCTGACCATGCACGCGGGCATCCATGGCGCTTTTACGTTTTTGCTGGTGGTTTTGTTTGCGCCGGCCTTTTGGTGGCTGGGGCTGGTTGATTTTGCCGTTCATGCCGCGATCGACCGGGCGCATGCCGTCATCAAAGCGCAGCGTCAATGGACCAATCAGGATAACCGCTATTGGTGGGCCTTGGGTCTTGACCAAGAGGCGCATAACATCACGCATCTGATTTACATCGTCATCATCGTGCTGGCGGCGGGCGGTATCGTGCCGCGTTAAGTGCTGGCGTAGAGATAAACACCCCGGGCCAGAAACACCATGCCCAAGACCAGCAAGACCAGTTGGGTGATGCGGCGAAAGTTTTTATCCGACAGCCGATCAAGCAGCCGCGACGACAACACCGTACCGGCAATGGCGGCGATGGTCACGCCCGCGATCAGATAGATCGACAACGCTGTGGCGGCGCCCATTGTCACGCTGCTTGCCACCACAGTGAAATAAACCATCCGCACCATATGCGACAAGGTTTGGGTGGTGGCTTTGCTGGCAATGATCTGGTGGCGCGTCATAGCGGTGCGTTGATAAAACACATCCAGCAGCATGCCGGCAATGCCGCCGCTCAGATGCAGCAGGGTCGATACAAAGCCACAGATAAAACCATGCACCGGGTGGGCGATATTTAATTGCAGGTGTTTGGCCAGGATCAATTGCGCAAAGGGTAGAATGCCCAGCAAGATAAACACCAGGGCCGGGTCTGGCACAAAGGCGATCAGGCTCATGGTGGCAACGGCCGCCGCCAGGCCCAGCACATAAAAGCGCAAAGGTTTCCAGACGATATGTCGACGATGCAAAAGCGCGCGCCAGCCGTTCGAGACGAATTGCGCCACCGCGTGCAGGGTAAGGGCGCTCGCCACCGGCAACAGTGTCACCAGGCAGCCCATCAAGATCATGCCGCCCGCCATGCCCAGCACGCCCGAAATAAGGGCGGTCAGCAAAACGCACAGCGGTATCAGCAGCATTAATCCCATGCCGTCACTCTAGCCTGAAGGGTCGCGAAAGATAAAAAAAGTCCGGAGAACATAAAGCTCTCCGGACAAACGGCGGTAATAGAGGGTGTGTACATTCTTTATAGCCAATCCCCACGCGGCTCACAAGGGCAAAATGCATGAAACTTAAAAAAAAGTGAAGTTTTTTGTATCTTAAGTATAGAAATGATGCCTTTTTTGGTAATTTTGTTTCAATAAGGCCTATTGCGAAAGTCTTGCGCTGCACCATGCAAATGGGGCATAAAACAGGCAGATTTATTGTGCTTTTATTGGTCTTTTCCCGCTTCAGGAGCCCTTGGTATGCCGACCCCTGCCACGCCCCAATCGATGCCCTTAGCCCCCGCGGCCTATCATTGGCAGCCTGTTTCAGATCAGGTTCGAGCCACGGCTTTGTGGGCGTTTATTAAAAAACTACGCTTAAACCCGGAAGCAGGCTATCCCGCTTTTTGGCATTGGTCTGTACAAAATAAGGAAGCTTTCTGGGATGCGGTCTATGACGAGTGCGGCATTATTGGAGACAAGGGCACTGCTATTTTTACGCCCGGTACTGATTTCAAAGAGGCGCGTTTTTTTACTGATACTAAAATCAATTTCGCCGAAAATCTGCTGCGTCGTCGCGATGACGCCGTGGGCATGGTCTTTCGCGGCGAAGACAAGGTCGAGCGCCAGCTGACTTTTGCTCAGATTTACGACCAGGTCAGTCAATTGCGCCAGTTCTTGCAAGCGCAAGGCATCACCGCAGGTGACCGCGTGGCGGGTTATTTGCCCAATATGCCGGAAACGGTTATCGCCATGCTGGCCACGGCCTCGCTGGGGGCGATCTGGTCATCGGCCTCGCCCGATTTCGGTGTGCAGGGTGTTTTGGATCGCTTCGGCCAGATCGAACCCAAGGTGATGTTGGCGGTCGATGGTTATTGGTATAACGGCAAGCAAATCGATTGCCGCGAGAAAGTGGCCGAAGTGGTGGGTAAGCTGCCGTCGCTGCGCCAATTGATTGTCGTTGAATATCTGGGTCTTGATCTGGCGGCGCTGAAAAGCCGCGGGGCTGTCACCTATACCGAGGCGCTGGCGCTCCATGCAGCAACGGATATCGTCTTCCCGCGTTTTGACTTTAATGCGCCGCTTTATATCATGTTTTCGTCGGGGACCACGGGTATTCCCAAATGTATCGTCCACGGGCAGGGCGGCACGCTCATCCAGCATCTCAAAGAACACCGCCTGCAGGCGGATATACGCCCCGATGACCGCGTATTTTATTTCACCACCTGTGGCTGGATGATGTGGAACTGGCTGGTGACGGCACTCGCCAGCGAGGCGACGTTGCTGCTTTATGATGGCTCGCCTTTCTATCCCGATGGCCATGTGCTGTTTGATTATGCGGAACAGCAGGGCTGCACGCTGTTTGGTACCTCGGCCAAATACATAGATGCCTTGCGTGCGGGCGGTATCGATCTGCGCGCACAATCGCGCGATCTGTCAAAAGTACGTTTGCTGACCTCGACCGGCTCGCCCTTGTCGGCGGAAGGGTTTGATTATATCGGCACGCAGCTATTACCGGGGGTGCCGGTGGCTTCTATCTCGGGTGGTACCGATATTGTGTCCTGCTTTGTGCTGGGCAATCCGCTGTCGCCCGTCCATCGCGGCGAAATTCAGGGTGCTGGGCTTGGCATGGATGTCGATATTTGCGACGATGATGGCAAACCCATGTCGGCGGGCAAGGGTGAATTGGTGTGCAAAACGCCGTTTCCCTGTATGCCGGTGTCTTTCTGGAATGATCCTGCGGGTGAGAAATACAATGCCGCCTATTTCACCCGCTTTCCGGGCATCTGGTGTCATGGCGACTGGTGCGAATGGACTCCCAATGGCGGTCTGATTATTCATGGTCGATCGGATGCCACGCTGAACCCCGGTGGCGTTCGTATTGGTACCGCCGAGATTTACCGCATTGTGGAACAATTGCCCGAGATCAAGGAAAGTATTGCTGTGGGGCAGGATTGGGAGGGTGACGTGCGCGTCGTCTTGTTCGTCGTGCTGCAGTCCGGCGCCACACTGGATGACGCCTTGATTGCGCGTCTGCGTCGCAATATCCGCGAAATGGCATCACCCCGCCATGTCCCCGCCAAAGTGATTGCGGTGGCCGATATCCCGCGCACCAAAAGCGGCAAGATCACAGAACTGGCCGTGCGTGAGATGATCCACGGTCGTCCCGTTAAGAATGTCGAGGCCTTGGCCAACCCCGAGGCGCTTGATTTGTACAAAGACCTTGCAGAGTTGCGCAGCTGATGCGCGGTTTTTTCGGCATCGGCGTCGAGGGTATTTCCAAACAGGCCAATGCCGGCAGTCTGCTGCGCTCGGCCCATGCCTTTGGCGCCAGTTTCTTTTTCACCATTAACCCGTCGATTGATTTGCATGGCCTGCGTTCGGTCGATACCTCGGCTGCCTATGATCATCTGCCGGTTTATAATTTCGATAGCCCCGCCGATTTGCTTTTGCCCAAGGCGGCGGCCCTGGTGGCGGTCGAATTGACCGATGATGCGGTGGATCTGCCGAGTTTCCGCCATCCCACCCGGGCAGTTTATGTTCTGGGGCCGGAAAAGGCCAATGTCTCGCCGGCCATGTTGGCGCGTTGCGATCATGTCATCAAAATCCCCCTTAAATTCTGCGTCAATGTGGGTGTTGCGGGGGCTTTGGTCATGTATGACCGCTTGTTATCCATGGGGCGTTTTGCCGAGCGCCCGGTCAAGGCCGGGGGGCCGCCCGACTTTGCCCCACTGGAACTCCAGGATACCAACCGCATCAACCATGCCGCCCGGCAGTGGCAGGGGGGCCGCGCCGCCAAACGGGCTGCATCCGCCGCGGCAGAGCAAAACGGCGACGAGTCTTAAGCGGTTTTCTTTAAAAGGACCTTTTCGATTCTCGGCGGTGTGTTTTGCGCTGCACAAAGCTTATTATTTTACATCGCGCTTATCGGGGGTTTTGTATTTTTAAATTGCCCTTTGCCATTTAGTTGCAATATTCAATTAATTTGATCAGGTGTTGCGCTGCACATGGGTTTGTTCATTGCAAAGCAATCTTTTGTCTGTACCTTCGGGGATATAGTCGGTGCCGCCCATCGCCATCCTGCATCACCCGTCGCGGCACTGATGGGAGGTTTTATCATGACTGAGTCATCTTTCGCCCTGTTCGCGCACCCCGAATTCGCCGCCCACGAGAAAATCGCCTTTTTTCATGATCACGCCAGCGGTCTGAAGGCGATTATTGCTATTCATGACACGACGCTGGGCCCGGCGCTGGGTGGTTGCCGCATGTGGTCTTACGCCACCGAAGAAGAAGCGCTACGCGATGTCCTCCGCCTGTCAAAAGGCATGACGTATAAAGCCGCCATTACCGGCCTGCCCCTGGGCGGCGGTAAATCAGTGATCATCGGCGATGCCCGCAAAGACAAAACGCCTGAAATGATGCGCGCCATGGGCCGTGCTGTCGACAGCCTGGGTGGTCGTTATATTATCGCCGAAGACGTCGGTACCACCGTCGATGACCTGAGCCAGATGGCGACGCAGACCAAACACGCGGTCGGCATCGGTCATGGCGAACACGAAGGTGACCCGTCGCCGGTGACGGCTTATGGTGTGTATGTTGGCCTCAAGGCGGCAGTTAAAACGCGTCTCGGCCGCGATACGCTGCGCGACGTCCATGTGGCGGTCCAAGGTTTGGGCAACGTCGGCTATAACCTGTGCAAGCTGCTGCACAAAGACGGTGCTAAACTCAGCGTCACCGATGTGCAGACCGAACGGGTCGACACGGCGGTCCGCGATCTGGGTGCCGCTGCCGTCGGTCTCAACGACATTTATGATGTCGAATGTGATGTCTTTGCCCCCTGTGCCCTGGGTGCTATTGTCAACCCCGACACTATTGCGCGTCTGAAGGCGCCCATCATTGCCGGTGCTGCCAATAACCAGCTGGCCAAGGCGCAAGACGGCGAAACCCTGCGCCAGAAAAATATCCTCTACGCGCCTGACTACGTCATTAATGCCGGTGGCCTGATCAGCGTGCATTACGAACACCAAGCTCGTTTGAAAGGCCTGCCACTCGATCGCGTCGAGATGATGACCCACGTCGATCGTATTGCCGGCACCGTCGAGGCGATTTTCGCCAAGGCCGCCAAAGATGGCATTTCCACTGCCCGAGCATCTGATCTCTTGGCCGAGGAAAAGCTGGGTCAGCACAAAGGCCAGTCCCGCGCGGCCTGAATATAAACGAAAAAGCTTAAAAGCCGCCTATGCGCGTATGTCGCGGGCGGCTTTTTTGTGCTGATGGATACATTTTAAGGTTGCTTTAAATAAAAAATAACAACTTATAGTAGAAAATAGAATCTGGCCCGCCCGGAGTATCCCCGCTATGTTCGACAAACAAAGACAAGATGATCTGCAACTGCATAAACTTGAAGCGCTGGGGCATTTTGCCGGCGGCATTGCCCATGATTTCAACAATATTCTCTCGGTGATCGAGGGCTATGCCACCCGCGGATTGCGCCTGGCGGCCAAGGGGGATATCCCCGTCGACGTTTTGCAAAAAATACTGCTCTCGACCGAGCGGGGGGCGGGCCTTACCCGCCAACTGCTCGCCTTTGCCCGGCAGAACCTGGACCTGAACGCCAGTATAGAATTTGGCGCCGAAATCAACAGGCTGCAGGTCTTGTTAGAGCCGCTTCTGAGCGAGAATATCACGCTTGTCCTGCCGCAGGTATCGTCACCGTTGTACGTGCGCTTGAGCGTTGATCGGCTGACGCAAATTTTTCTCAATCTGGCCGTCAATGCGCGCGATGCCATGTGCGGTCATGGTGAAATACGCATCACCGTGCGTCAGGTGCAATGCGCCGAGGTACCTGGCAGTTTTCGTCCCCGCGTGATGGAAAGCGCCTATGCCCGTATCAGTGTATGCGACAATGGTTGCGGCATTTCGGCTGAAGAACTGCCGCATATATTTGATCCTTTCTTTACCACCAAACGACAGCAGGAAAATGCCGGGACAGGGCTTGGTTTATCTGTCGTCTATGGCATCGTTGATCAAGCCGGGGGCTTTTTGGATGTGCGTACCCAAGTGGGCGAGGGGACGTGTTTTGATATTTATCTACCATTGGCCGCCACGCCCGAGGTGACTTTGCTCGACACCAATATCTATGGCAACCGACAACTCGCCGGGCGCACGATTCTGCTGGCCGAAGACGAGCCTGAACTGCGCGATGTCTTATCGGTGATGTTACAAGACATGGAACTTAAAGTCCTGCCCGCCGCCAATGGCAACGAGGCAATGCGCTTGCAAGACACTTATGACGGCGAAATTGATTTTCTGCTGACCGATATCGTCATGCCCGGTATCAACGGCGTGCAACTCAGCGATTTGTTCATTGCCGAGCGTCCCGACGCCAATGTGGTTTTGATGAGTGGCTATCCTTTTCTGGAGTCGGGCCGACCGCTGCCCGTGCCCGAGGGGACGGATTTCATTGCCAAGCCGTTTCGCGGCAATAAAATCCGCGAAATTCTGGAACGTGCCCTGACGCGCAAAGCGACCCGTCTGCAACGCGAAAGTCAGGATGATACAGGTCCCAACCTTACGGCATAAGGTGTTCGCGCTTCGTTCTCTATTATGTGCGATGGCGGCGTCTTCTGCGCTTTCATCGCATAAAGCAGTTGCTCCGCCGGGGTGGCCTCTCTTACGATGAATTCAGCGAACAGCCTTGATCCAGAAGAGTGTGGCCAGACTTGACCTCGACGGATAAAAAACAAACATCTTTACATTATGATGTCGTCGTCATCGGCGGCGGCGTCAATGGTGCCGGTATTGCACGCGACCTGGCGGGTCGTGGGCTCAATGTCTTGTTGTGCGAAAAGGGTGACTTGGCCTCTGCCACCTCGTCGGCCTCGACCAAGTTGATCCACGGCGGCCTCAGATATCTTGAACATTACGAATTCAAACTGGTGCGGGAGTCGCTGAAAGAGCGTGAAGTGCTGCTGCGCGCGGCACCCCATATCATCTGGCCGATGGAATTCATGCTGCCGCATTACCCGGGTTTGCGGCCACGCTGGCTGATCCGTCTGGGGCTGTTGGTTTATGATCTGCTGGGCGGCCGCAAGAGCCTGCCTTTCGCGCGGGGCCGTTTGCTGGGCGGCACGGCCTGGGGGCAACCGCTCAAGAAAAATTATACGCATGGTTTCACCTATGCCGATTGTTGGGTCGAAGATACACGCCTGACCATTCTGGCGGCGGTCGATGCGGCGCAACGCGGCGCGCAAGTGCTGACGCGTACCGCCTGTATCGGCCTCAAACCGCGCGGTGGCCGCGGTTGGACAGTGACGCTGCAAGATACGATTACCGACGAGACCGGGTCGGTGACGGCGGCGATGGTCGTGAATGCGGCGGGCCCCTGGGTTACAAAAACCCTCGATTTGATTGGGCCAGAGGCTGGCCAGTATCGTACTCGCCTGGTCAAGGGCAGTCACATTATCGTGCCGCGGCTCTACCAGGGTGAACACGCCTATATCTTGCAAAACGAAGATAAACGCATCGTTTTTGTCATCCCCTATGAAAAGAAATTTTCGCTGGTGGGGACCACCGATATCGAATACACCGGCAGCCTTGATGAAGTGCGGATTAGCCTGGCCGAGGTCGAGTACCTTTGTGGCGCGGTTAGCCGTTATTTCAAAACGCCGCTGAAACCCGAAGATGTGCAGTGGACCTACAGCGGCGTGCGCCCGTTGATTGATGACGGCGAAGACACGGCGAGCAAGGTGACCCGCGATTATCACATCGATATCGAAGATTTCG
This sequence comes from Alphaproteobacteria bacterium, assembly GCA_027483355.1. GTDB lineage: Bacteria > Pseudomonadota > Alphaproteobacteria > Micavibrionales > UBA2020 > JAEXMB01. The sequence goes on along the minus strand of JAIXUW010000349.1, from coordinate 1,812 downwards.
ATGCCGCCCCTATGCTGACAGTTTATGGGGGCAAGCTGACAACTTTCCGTCAGATGTCGGAAAAAGCCGCCGACCTGGTGGTTGAAAAGCTGGGTCGCGGTGGCGCTGCCTGGACCCGCGACGCCTTTTTGCCGGGCGGCGATATGAACTATGACTTCCATGCTTTTCTCAAGACGCTGAAGCGTGAGTATAACTGGCTGCCCGAGCAGCTGGCCTACCGCCTGGCGCGCGCCTATGGCAGCACGCTGCGCGATATGCTGCGTGGGATGAAGCGGATGGCTGATCTCGGCGAGCATCTGGGTGATGGCGTTTATGAATTCGAAATTGCCCATCTGGTCAAAAACGAATTTGCCCTGACGCTCGAAGACGTGATCTGGCGGCGTTCCAAGCTGGGTCTGCATATCCGCGAAACCACCCAAAAAAATATCCGCCGTTTGGTCAAGGCGCTGCGTAAACGTCCCGTCCAGGGTAGCGTCATGGAATGGGAAGACGACGGCGCGGAGGATGAGCCAGCGGCGGCGACAGAAGAAAGCGCTTCGGCATGAGCAAGTATATCTTGTCGATTGATCAGGGCACGACATCAACTCGCGCCATCCTTTTTGATCGTACCGGCCATATCGTCGGCGTCACCCAAAAAGAGCTGAGCCTCGGTTATCCCCACAATGGCTGGGTTGAACAAAACCCCGAAGACATCTGGCAGGATACGCAATATGTGTGTCGTGGTGTGGTATCGCAGTTTACCGCCGGGGTGGATGAGATTATTGCCATTGGCATTACCAATCAGCGTGAAACCACCGTAGTCTGGGACCGCGCCACCGGCGAGGCCATTGCTCCCGCCATTGTCTGGCAAGATCGCCGCACCGCCGATATGTGTGCAGAACTGCGCTTGTCCGGCCACGAAGCTGTCTTCCAAGCCAAGACCGGTCTTTTGCTCGATCCCTATTTTTCGGGCACCAAGCTGCGCTGGATCCTCGATCACGTACCGGGTGCGCGCGACCGCGCCAAAATGGGCGAGCTTGCTTTTGGCACCATCGACAGCTTTTTGTTGTGGCGCCTGACCGGTGGTGCGCTACATGCAACCGATATCACCAATGCCTCGCGCACGCTTTTGTTCAATGTCGTTACCCAGGATTGGGACGAAGAATTGCTGCACTTGTTGGATATTCCGCGCGAAATGCTGCCCGAAGTATTTGATAACGCCGTCGAGTTTGGCGCCACCTTCAAGGAATTTTTGGGCCGTCCCGTCCCCATCACGGGAATGGCGGGTGACCAGCAGGCAGCCATGATCGGTCAAGCATGCTTTGCACCAGGGATGGTTAAAAGCACCTATGGCACCGGCTGTTTTGCGCTGATGAATATCGGCCCTGAATTCCGTGTCTCGAAAAATCGCCTGCTCACAACAGTCGCTTATCGCTTGAAGGGGCAAATCTCTTATGCGGTCGAGGGATCTATTTTCGTGGCAGGGGCCACGGTGCAATGGCTGCGCGACGGCCTGGGCATCATCAAATCCGCCGCCGAGACCGAGGCCATCGTTAAAAGCGTGCCCGATAACAATGGTGTCTATCTGGTGCCAGCCTTCACAGGCTTGGGGGCACCTTACTGGCGTCCCGATGCGCGGGGGTTGGTGTCAGGCTTAACCCGCGGTGCCACCGCCGCCCATCTGGTGCGCGCAGGGCTGGAAGCGCAGGCCTATCAGACCCAAGATCTGATGGCTGCCATGGCTGATGACGCTGGCTATCCGATTGCCGAGATCCGTGTTGATGGCGGCATGGTCAATAATGACTGGATCTGCCAGTTCATCGCCGATATCAC
>JAIXUW010000221.1 GCA_027483355.1 Alphaproteobacteria bacterium | reverse complement strand
CTGGACGATATGGTGCAGCGGCCCTTTAATTACGCCATCGTCGACGAGGTTGACTCGATCCTGATTGACGAGGCGCGCACACCTTTGATCATCTCTGGCGCGGTCGAAGATTCTGCGGAAATGTACCGCAAAGCCAATGCGGTGATCCCCCTTCTCGATGCCGCCGATTACGACATCGACGAAAAACACAAAACCTGCATCCTCACCGAACAGGGCAACGAACACGTTGAAAACATTCTGGTTGATCTGGGCATCCTGACCGAAGGTAGCCTTTATGATGCGCAGAACATCGGCCTCGTACATCACGTCAACCAGGCGTTGCGCGCCCACAAGCTGTTCAATCGCGACGTCGATTACATCGTCAAGGACAATGCCGTCATCATTATTGATGAATTCACCGGCCGTATGATGGAAGGCCGCCGTTTCTCCGAAGGCCTGCACCAGGCGCTGGAGGCCAAGGAAGACGCCAAAATCCAGAACGAAAACCAGGTTCTGGCCAGCATCACATTTCAGAATTATTTCCGCATGTACCCCAAGCTGGCGGGCATGACCGGGACCGCCATGACGGAAAAAGATGAATTCGAGGCGATCTACAATCTGCGCGTGGTCGAAATTCCCACCAACGTGCAAGCTATTCGTGTTGACGACCACGACGAAATCTATCGCACGACCGACGAAAAATACGAAGCGATCACCAACCTTATCAAGGAATGCCGCGACCGCCAGCAACCGGTCTTGTTGGGCACCACCTCGATCGAAAAATCCGAACGCCTGTCGCGCATGCTGAAAGCCGCCAAAGTCGATCACCATGTGCTGAATGCCCGCTACCACGAACAGGAAGCCTTTATTATCGCCCAGGCCGGCAAGCCAGGTGCTGTCACCATCGCTACCAACATGGCAGGCCGCGGTACCGACATTAAACTCGGCGGCAACCTTGAACTGCGCCTGAGCCAAGACATTCCGGCCGATGCCGATGAGGCAACCCGCCAGCGTCTCACCGACGATATCACCAACGAGATCGCCGAGGCCGCCGCCATCGTCAAGGCGGCAGGTGGTCTCTATGTCATTGGTTCGGAGCGCCATGAATCGCGCCGTATCGACAACCAGCTGCGCGGCCGTGCCGGCCGTCAGGGTGATGCGGGGGCGTCCAAATTCTTCATATCGCTCGAAGACGATCTGATGCGCATTTTCGGCTCGGAAAAGATGGATGTATTTTTACAGCGCATGGGCCTGCAAAAAGGCCAACCCATCATCCACCCCTGGATCAATACCGCCATTGAGCGCGCGCAGAAAAAGGTCGAAGGCCAGCATTTCGAAGTGCGCAAAAACCTTTTGAAATTCGACAACGTCATGAACGATCAGCGCAAGGTCGTCTATGAACAGCGCCGCGACATCATGACCAGCGAAGACGTCTCGGACGTCATCACCGATATGCGCCATGAAGTCATCAATGATATCGTCTCGCAGGCCATCCCCGAGGGCAGCTATGCCGAGCAATGGGACGCGCCGGGCTTACGTAATGAATGCCAGCGCCTGTTGGGCATTCAGATCCCGGCCGAAGACTGGACGCGCGAGGAAGGCGTCGATGAGCAAACCATCGCCGAGCGTATTCGCAACGATATCGATGATCGACTGGCGGCGCGCGAAGCCGCCATCCCCACCGCAGTCTTACGCCAGATTGAACGTGGCATGCTGTTGCAACTGCTCGATCAGGTCTGGAAAGAGCACCTGCTGAGCCTTGATTATCTGCGCCAAGGCATCATGCTGCGCGCCTATGGCCAGAAAGATCCGCTTAACGAATATAAAACCGAGTCTTTCGCGCTGTTCCAGCAGATGCTGATCACCTTACGTGAGCGGGTCACACAATCGATGTGCCTGATCGAACTGCACGCCGATTCAACGCCAACCGTGCCGACACCGCGCGCGCCCGTTAAAACCTTGCTCTCACGCGGACCTGACCCGTCCAAAGGCGAAGAAGCACCCCGGCCCAGCGGCCCCTTGCTGACGGTTGCCTATGATAAGGAGGACCCTGCCACCTGGACCAAAACGCCACGTAACAGTGCCTGCCCCTGCGGATCGGGCAAGAAATACAAATACTGTCATGGTCAAATTTAAGGGGAACCTTTTCCAACGCCTACGTGTTTATCGTTTACGACTCACCATGAAGGAGATACCCATGAAAACGATCTACACCCTCGCACTAATGGCGCTTTTGGCATTCCCGTTGAGCGCTTGCAACACCATTGAAGGCCTGGGCGAAGACACCCAAGCAGCCGGCCAAGGCTTGGAAAACGCTGCGGAAGACACCAAAGGCTATTAAGCCGCTGGCATATTTGAATGCTTAAAAAGCCCGCCCTCATCCGAGTGGCGGGCTTTTGCTATACCATTGATCTAAATGAATAATTTTAAAAAAGCAGGCGTATTGACAGCTTATCGCCTTTTGTTTATGGTAACACATTCATAAATTAAAGCAGGATTCCCGACGATGACCGAAGTCACGCTTGTCGATGTTTTCAAAAAATCTGCCGAAAGCGTGCATCTGCAAACCCACGCGCCGCAGTTTAAAATCACGCGGGAACGCGCCATCAATACGTTCAATCTCGCCTACAGTGGGGCCGCGAACCGCGAAACCCGCGTGGCCCTCGTACAGGCAATGGGCGATTTCATCCTGAGCATCGCTCGTAAGGAAGCGCCGAACACCATGGCGCTGCAGCTCTTTGCCGAGAGTGTCGAGCTTCTGGTCAAAAATCTGCTTGCCCAGGTGGACAGCAGCGAGCTGCCGCGTGACCTTTCCGAGAAGCTGACCATTGCTGCCCTGCAAGTCGCCAATACGCACGGCGGGATAGATTATGTGCGTGCCGCCCAGAAAACCGCCGAGCGCATGGCGCAATCAGCGCGTAAGATCGTCTCGACCATGCCGGTGGAAGTACCCGCAACCCCTGCCGTACCGCCCACGGTTGAGGCCGGAACAGAAGCAACACCGGTAACAAACGCCGCTGCCACACCCGACCCTACGCGTGTCATTAGAAAAACAGCACCAAAAGTTTAATGGCGCACTCCACCGCGTTGCTGATCAATCGCAACCGGCCAGCGCCTGGCGGATGGCGGTTTGCCATCCCGCATAAAGACTTTGGGACTCGGTAAGCTGCATCTGCGGAGCAAAGGCGTGCTGTTCTTTCCAGGCCGCGGTGATCTCATCGATACCACTAAACACACCCGCAGCCAGGCCCGCCAGATAAGCCGCCCCCAAGGCCGTCGTTTCGACGACTTGCGGACGCAACACTTTTTTACGGGTGATATCGGCGATGAACTGGCAGATCCAGTCATTATTGACCATGCCGCCATCAACACGGATCTCGGCAATCGGATAGCCAGCGTCATCAGCCATGGCAGCCATCAGATCTTGGGTCTG
>JAIXUW010000348.1 GCA_027483355.1 Alphaproteobacteria bacterium | reverse complement strand
GTGTCTTCTATCCCGCGTCACATTGCCATCATCATGGATGGCAATGGACGCTGGGCCGCGGCACGCGGCTTGCACCGTATCGAGGGACATCGCCGGGGCGCCGAGACGACGCAGAAAGTTATCGAAGCCGCCCGCGATATGGGTGTTGCCTATGTGACCCTGTTTGCTTTCAGTTCGGAAAATTGGAGCCGCCCGGCCAACGAAGTCACCGCGCTGATGGAATTGCTGCGTTACTATCTTAAAAAAGAAACCAGCGAGATGCACAAAAGCGGTCTGTGTCTGCGCGTGATTGGCGACCGTAGCCGCTTGCCGGCCGATATTGTCACGCTGATTGATCAAGCCGAAGCGGTCACCCGTGACAATACAGCCATGACAGTGGTGATTGCCCTGAGCTATGGCGGCCGTCAGGATATTACGGCAGCGGCTCGCCAACTGGCCACACTGGTGGCCGCCGGCGAGATAAGTCTTAATGATATTGACGAGGATTTATTTGCCGCCGCTCTTTCAACCGGTGATATCCCCGACCCTGATTTGTTGATCCGCACCAGTGGCGAAAAGCGCGTCAGCAATTTTTTGATGTGGCAAATGGCCTATTCGGAGCTTTACTTCACCGAGGCACACTGGCCCGATTTTACCGCCGATCATCTGCGCGATGCGGTGGCGGCCTATAGCCGTCGCGAACGTCGCTTTGGTGGCGTTGCGGATGATACCCCGTCATCAGCGCGCCAAGGCTGATTTCACCCTGATCAGGAGTTTTCGCAATGACGATTGAACCCGCCCTTACCGTCAAAGCACCTGACAGCTCGCTCAAGACCCGTATCAAATCAGCGCTGCTTTTGGCGCCGCCCCTTTTGATTATCATTTATTTTGGCGGGACGGGCTTCACGCTTATGCTGGCGGCGGCAGCTGCCATTGCCGTTTTTGAATGGGGTCGCATGGTGGGGCAGGCAAAACCTTTTCCTAAAGGCCTGATACATCTATCGGCGGCGCTGGCGGCGCTTGCTCTCTTGGTGGCGCATATGCTGGGCGGTTTTGTCGGCAGTCTTATTTTTGCGTTGTCACTGTGCTTTCTGATCTTTGCCTATAACTATGCCAACGAAGGCCCGCCGTTAAGGCTTTTAGTCGCGGGTATTCTCTATATCATCTGGGCGATGGCGGTAATGGTCTGGCTGCGAACAGGTCTGCCCAACGGTCTTTTTCATTTTATGACCTTGCTGTTGGTCGTTTGGGCCAGCGATAGTTTTGCCTATCTTTTCGGGCGGTTGATTGGTGGCCCCAAACTGGCGCCCGCCATAAGCCCCAAGAAAACCTGGGCCGGTTTTATCGGCAGCAGTCTGGGGGCAGGGGCGGTGGCTGCTATTTTGGCTATTCCCGCGGTCACGCTCTCCGACCTTCCCCGCACATTGGGACAGTTGAGCCCGCAGGCCTATTTCCTTCTGGGTGCCGTTCTCGGTATGGTGGGACAAGCGGGTGATCTGATGGTGTCCTATTTCAAGCGACGTTTTGAGGTGAAGGATACGGGTAGTCTCATTCCCGGCCACGGCGGTGTGCTAGACCGTATTGACGCGCTGCTTTTGGTGGCAATCGTCTTCAGTTTTACTGCTTTGTACCTGGGCGCGGCCTGACCGGTGGCAGCCGCCCCAAAGACGGTCAGTATTCTTGGCTCCACCGGCTCGGTCGGTCAAAACACGGTCGATCTGATCGCGGCCTACCCACAGCGCTATAAAGTCGTAGCTTTGACCGCGCAAAACAATGTGACCCTCTTGGCGGCGCAGGCCAAGAAACTGAATGCCGGCCTGGCTGTTATCGGTAACCCCGATCTTTATGCTGATTTAAAAGCGGCCTTGGCGGGTACGCCGACAGAAGTATCAGCCGGGCCTGATGCCCTGATCGATGCTGCCAGCCGCCCAGCCGATTGGATCATGTCGGCCATCGTTGGTATTGCGGGGCTTCGTCCCACGCTGACGGCTATCGGGCAGGGGGGCACCGTGGCCCTGGCCAATAAGGAATCGCTCGTCTGCGCCGGTCCCTTGATGATGGCAGCGGTGGCGCGCCATGGCACCACACTATTGCCGGTCGATAGCGAGCACAATGCTGTCTTTCAGGTGTTGGACCCACGTCAAAAGACAGCGATCAGCCGTATCATTTTGACCGCTTCGGGTGGACCGTTCCTCCGCCACACGTTGGCTGAACTGGCCGCGGTGACACCCGCCGAAGCGCTCAAGCATCCCACGTGGTCGATGGGTGCCAAGATTTCCATCGATAGTGCTACGATGATGAACAAGGCGCTGGAAGTCATTGAGGCAATGTATCTTTTTGATCTGCCGATGCATAAAATAGATGTGCGTATCCATCCGCAGTCTCTTGTTCATGCAATGGTTGAATACATTGATGGAAGTATATTGACCCAAATGGCAGCTGCCGATATGCGCACACCGATTGCCCATACGTTGGCCTGGCCCGAACGCTTGGCGACGACGGGTCAGCGCTTCGATCTTAATCAAAATATACATATCGACTTTGAAATGCCTGATTTAAAAAGGTTTCAAGCCCTTGAGTTGGTCCGCTCCATCGAAAACGACGAGACCGGTATGGCGATTGCCCTGAATGCGGCGAACGAAGTGGCAGTGGCGCAATTTTTAGCAGGCAAGCGACACTTTGATCAAATCGTTCCCCTCGTGCGCTCTGTAATGACGATGTGGCCAGAAATCAGCCCGGGTGCCATGCCCGCTACGATAGATGATGTCTTTACGTATGACGGAATTGCGCGCGCCCTTGCTGAAAGCCAGGGATCGGCGTAAATAAAGCTAACGCAGGAAACATAACCGTGTTGTTTCCGTAAAATCAGGAT
>JAIXUW010000355.1 GCA_027483355.1 Alphaproteobacteria bacterium | reverse complement strand
ATAGACTAAAGGCTCTGTTTATTGATTATTTTCAAGCAACTATTCCAGAGGAAACGTCATAAAAGGACAAAAAGATCGGAAGACGTACTAATGTTTCGAATCCCACACTCTCCGCCATTTTACTATTCCAAACTTTTCTCTGAAGTTTATGACGGGGGCGGATTTGCCCCGTTTCGGCGGTCATTCCCGACAATACCTCTGTACATCACTGCCGCCGCATAGGGTGTGAAGACGGCCATTTCCACTCTCAAACCACCCCCATTCTGCGAAGGCTCTGAACATTTGGGGGCGATGTACGGACTTAAAAGTCCAGAGGTTTCAAGGGGGAACACGATAAGCGGTTTTTTCTCCACCCGCCTATCATCTTGTTGCGCCAAATCGAAAAGAACGGCAGCCGTTGCGTGAAGAACGTGCGTTTTCGCTTTTCCCTGCGCACGGTAGCATGGGGACATGATCGAGACCGACACATCTCCCGCTGCCGAAATCGCCCGCATCCTCGCTTTGGGTATTTTACGCATGCGCGCCAGAAATAAGACCGAACCCGCACAGAAACCCGTGGACTTCAGACCGAATGGAAGCATTCATGACCGAAAAGGAGAACGGCCATGAGCGATGTTTTGGCGAAGATTACAGCTTTGAAGACAATGCCTGTGGGGCAGTTGAAGTCGCTCTGGCGCGAGCTGTACCGCACCGATCCCCCTGAATTCAACCGCACCTATCTCGTCAGCCGCTTGACGTATCGCATACAGGAGTTGGCCTACGGCGGGGATGACGAGGTTTTGGAAAAGCGTATGTCGGAACGAGCGCGGATTGTCCTGAGCCAGAATGCGCGGCAAAAACGCAAGACGAAGATCAATCGCCCGCCCGCAGGGACACGCCTCCTGCGCGAATACCAAGGGACACAATATCGCGTCACGGTGCTGGCGGACGGGTTCGCTTTTGAAGGGCGCAAATACAAGAGCCTCTCGCGCATCGCGCAGATCATCACGGGCATGGCTTGGTCTGGTCCCTCTTTCTTCGGCCTCGCACCCTCCACGGCGGCGGGCAGAAAGGGGAAATCGGCATGAGCGATATCAAGCGCAGAATCCGTTGTGCGGTCTACACTCGCAAGTCCACCGAAGAAGGATTGGACATGGAGTTCAACAGCCTCGACGCCCAGCGCGAGGCGGGAGAAGCCTATATCCTCTCGCAACGGCACGAGGGCTGGACGCTCGTCGCGGATCATTACGACGATGGCGGGTTTTCCGGTGGATCGATGGAGCGTCCCGCGCTGAAACGACTCATGCGAGACGTGGAGGCTGGCGCGATCGACGTGATCGTCGTTTACAAAGTCGACCGTTTGTCACGGTCGCTGACGGACTTTGCCAAGCTGGTTGACGTGTTCGACCGCCACAATGTCAGTTTCGTCTCCGTCACCCAGCAATTCAACACCACCACGTCCATGGGGCGACTCACGCTCAATATTCTTCTGTCTTTCGCGCAGTTCGAGCGCGAGGTCATCGGGGAACGTATCCGCGATAAATTTGCGGCATCGAAGCGCAAAGGCATGTGGATGGGCGGAACGCCGCCGTTGGGATACGATGTGAAGGATAGAAAGCTGATCGTCAACGAGACCGAAGCCAAGCAGGTTAGATATATCTTCGAACGCTTCATAACCCTGCGCTCTGTCACGCTTCTGGCCAAAGAATTGAAGACGACCGATATCCGCACCAAAAGCTATATCACGCAAACGGGCAACGAGCGGATTCCACGCTTCTTCACAAAAAATCAGGTTTATCGCACCATAAAAAACCGTCTCTATCTGGGCGAGATTCCGCACAGGGACAAGTCCTACCCAGGTCAGCACGAGTCCATTATCGACAAAGCACTGTGGGACGAAGCTCATGCCGTCATGCAAGTCAGCCCGCGCGCTCGCGTCACGGCGGCTAAAAACCCAGCCTTGCTCAAAGGACTGGTGCGATGCGGCGGGTGCAAGTCCGTCATGTCGCCTACATACACGATGAAGAACGGCAAGCATTATCGGTATTACAAGCCGAGCCAGATCATCAAGGGCGGATGCGATGGATGCCCCCTCGGCGCGATCCCAGCAGGAGAGCTTGAGGATGTGGTGGTCGGGCAGTTGCAACGTTTCTTCGTCGAACCAGAGACGGTTGTCCGCACATGGGCCGCGGCCCACGTGCAGGACGCAAGCGTAACCGAACAGGAAGTGAAGAAGGCTTTAAGCGACATCGGCCCTGTGTGGAAAGAGCTGTTCCCTGCCGAACAGTTGCGGATCGTGAACCTGCTGGTCGAACACGTCACCGTCGATACCGAGGGCGTAGACATCAAAATGCGTGTCAGTGGCCTTGAAAATCTCGCCCATGACGTGGTGGGTTATCAGAAACGGGGGAAGGTATGAGCGACAATCTCACTATCCGCATTCCTGTGAAGCTCGTCCGCAGGGGCGGCAGAAAGCTCATTTTCTCCCCCGATGGATCAGCACCTGCGCGGATCGCGCCGGAGCCTGACGATACCATCATCGCCGCGCTGTTGCGCGCGTACGTCTGGAACAATGCATTGAAGGAGGGAAAGGCGGCAAGCGCGACCGATTTGGCAAAACGGGAGGGCATTAACGGGTCTTACATGGCGCGGGTCATGCGCCTCAACCTTCTGGCGCCAGACATCAAGCGTGATATTCTCGATGGCAACCATCCCAAGGGACTACGCCTGATCGATATGCTGAAGCCTTTTCCGCTCGTATGGGAGGAGCAGCGCAAGTGGTTTGGGTTTAACCGTTGATGGCCATTCTTTGAAACCTGTCGAACGTATCTTCTTCCGGCATTTCTTCCCCGAAATAGCGGACGGGCGCGACATCATTGAATAACAACAGAGAGATCGTCATGTCATAGGTATCCGCCAGCAAGGTCGCCTCGCGAACGCCTTCGCGGAAAGGCCAGATGCCCGTGGCGTGATCCGTTCCCGCCATGTTATCGAAGAATGTGTCTCTGCGCGCCGCGAGAGATTGTGCGGGAAGCTCAATAAGGTTTTTCTTGTAGGCGAGGTAGATACCGGAATTGAAGGCCGCATCGCTCGGTTTCGCCCATTTAACGAAGCCATCCTTGGCGACGACGATCATGGCGCGCTTGCTCGTGAAGCTGATCCATTTAAGAAGCGCGGCGGTGAGAGAAACGTCGAAGTATTCCGCGATGTTTTGGAACAGGTTTAAATCCAGCGTCTCGCCGTTAACCTTCTCTCTGAAAATATTTATCGGCATCAAGAGGTGGGACGCGAATTCGTTGGCCTCGGCCTCGATGTTCCTCTGCTCGGATTTCCATTTCATCATCTCGTTGCGTCCGCATTGGATGCCGTTTTCAAGATCGGCGCGGTGGAGCAGATAATGGCCGAATTCGTGCGCCAACGTGAAGTTGATCCGTCCCCGCGAGGTGATCGCATCGTTGTATACGATCCCCCACTGTCCGTTTTTCTTGACCATCATCCCATCGAATTCCGTGGAGAACGTATCGCCACAGACGCGCACAAGGGGATCGGAAGGAAAGAAATGCTTCGAGATATCGCAAGCGAGATCCTGTATTTTGATAGGATATATGCTTTCATTCGTCGTGGCCTGGATATGCTGCAGGAGTTGCGACAGCTTGATCGCCCAAGCGGCGGGGGTCGTGGGAAGAACGATGGTCACGTTTCGTCACCCCAGGATTCAATGATCTTCATAATTCTTTTTTGATCGTCTTCAGGCAATTTGCCGAGCTTGCGGAACAACGCTTGCTTCAAGACCTCGTCATCGGGACGAGCTTGGTCCTCATCGAGCAGGAACACGGTCGTCACGCCGAGCGCCTCTGCAATTTTTTGCAATTTTTCCGCCGAGGGGCGCTTGGTCTCGCGGTTCTCTAGCTCCCAGATATACCCTTTGCTGGACTCGGTCTTTTCCGCGAGTTGTTCCAGGGTCATGCTTTTTTCTTTACGTAATTGGTTTATTTTGTGCCCAAGAGTTGCGCTCACCATAATTCTCCGTTCTCGTCATGCTATCGTATGTTCGGTATAGCGTTACAAATCGTACTTGACAACCGAAAACGCCGACGATAGCGTAAAGTTCTACCTAGCGATACACGTTATAACGAAACAAAAGGAGTGTGGCAAGTGGCCTCTTACATCATTACCTACGATCTGAATAAGACCGGGCAGAACTACGAATCGCTGGAGAAGGCAATCAAAGCATACGGCACCTGGGCGAAGATCGCCACGACCACATACATAATCGTTTCATCCAGCAATTCCGAAAGCATCCGTAACAATCTCAAGCAGTATATCGATAATAACGATGAGTTGTTCGTCGGCAGATTGAACGGAGAAGCGGCATGGTCCGGCCTCAGCGACGAGACTGGCTCTTGGCTGAAAGAAAATTTGAACAAGTAATTTTCAACAAAAGGAAATATAAATGAACGCCATCGCGAATTTTATCCGCCACACGCCCCGCGCCGCAATGGCGTCCTACATCAACAGCAACGCTCCGATCCTCGCGGAAAAATTCGCATGGCCTCAGGAGCAAGACGATCACGTCAAACCCCTGCTTCAAGCCGTGGATGACATGGATCGTGACGAATACGAGCTGTTGCGTCACAATGCCGAGCGCATCAATGAAATGACCGACGAGGAAGGCCAGACGGCTCTTCTGTCCGTCCTGACCGATACAAGCGTGTTCAACACCCTGGCGAACGCCCACGACCGTGCGATGTGGGTCTTCAATAGCGATAACGAATCCTTCCGCCACGCCGAAGAGACGCGCTACGCCAACCACAACCGCCTCGGGCGCATGTGGGACGGCTTCGTCGGCCCCAAGGATAAGACCGTTTCCGATGCCGATCTCGACCTCGAAGCGTTCCGTACGCGCCTTGCCGCAGAAGTTTTCGGCCAGGATACGAAGATGAAGATCGAGGCATACAGCCGCGAGAACGAAGACGAGGACGGCGTTGTCACGACCATCAATCAGATCGTCGTTTACAAGGAAGGGCTTCCCGACAGCTACAAAGCACTGGAGAAGGACGAGATCGTCGTTAAAATCCGCCGTCCCGTATATGAGATCGTCATCTGCTACGAATCTGGCACGGGCGAGATCGAGGTGATCGCGCAGAGCAAGGAACAGCGGGAGACGGTCGCCCGTCTTTTCAGCGAAACCCTGCTCGGCACGAAGATCGACGTTGTGCGCCTTCCCTTGAAGAAATACGACATCTCCACCCTCATTGCGCCGCGCACGTTTCCGACCGATCCCGAAGACGGGATCGAATCCGTCACGGTCGTATCGCTGACGTTGAAGCCGATGGACGGCGAAGGCCGGGTCACCTTCGACTACCTCTCAAAATATTCAGGCTCCATCTACGGTCGCGTAAACGACTGGTTCCAGCAGAACGATCCGCTCAAGGGCGGGTTTTTCCTGACGCAGGCCAAGATCGTTGTAAAATTCTATCCGACCGAAGGCGAAAAGCGCGGGAAGTCTCTGCCCGTCAAGATCACGATGCCCAATCGTTGCGACCTCAAGAGCCGCACCGAGAAGGAACGCTTGATCGGCGATAAATATCTGGCACGGTGGAAGCTGATCAAGGAAGAATAAATGGCCGCCGTCACGCAATCACGCCTACAGACCGATGTTTTTCTCGCGGCCTGCGACATCTGCCGTCAGACGCGACCGCTCGTCTCGCATCGCCTGTTGACGGAAAGGTTCGAAAAGACGGGTATGGCGCTCTTGAAGAAGAACGGCCTGGTTGCCGCCGAGAACCTTAAATTTATCTCGGTACCGCAGGGCGACGACGAGGTGGAGGCGGAGATCGTCTTCCGGGGCGACAAGAAAAGCGGCTATTGGGGCGAAAACGGGTGGGTCTCGGTCGATCCCGACGATCTGCGCCAATACAGCCTCGATCTGCCCTGGCTTCTGCGCTGGATCGCAGAAGGGTTAGGCATTTCTAAGCGTGTCATGCCCCGCGAATTGATGTCCGACCATGTCTGGAGCATCGGGGACGCAGCCTTCGGTAAATCATCCATTCCCGTCTTTTTTGCACGTCACCTGCGTACCGACGATATCGTCGATGTCTTACTAAAAGAGATAAAATCCGTGCATAAGGGCAAGAAGGTCATCGTCCTTACCGCCGCCGCGAATGATTGCGTGCGCGTGGCGGAACACGCGACCGTCCTTTCCCTGCCGGATATCGTGGAGCAAACAGACTATTTCAAGATCGACATGGCGCGAACGCAAGCCCTACTTGGCGGTGGCGTGACGCCCGCCACAGACGGATATAGCGACGGATACCGCACCGTTCGTTTTAACGGCGTGGACTATGATTTCAGCAAGACGCAGGCGGCGATCATTGAAGAGCTTCACACGGCAGGAAAGCCCCTGCACAAGACAGAATTCATGGCAAAGCATTCGAGCCAAGACGACCCGAAGGGCGTGTTCCGCAAGAGCGGAAAATACCATCCCGCATGGAACGTGCTGATCCTGTTCGATAGCCAAGGCAACTACAGGCTCGCCTTCTACTGATAACCCGCGCATAGGCGCGATACGCCCCTCATTCGGCCCCTGACACCCGTCAGGGGCCTTTTTTCATGGCGTAAATCCGCAATTCACACCGATTTTCACACCGTCCGCGCACCGATTACCACACCTCCATTTTCGCATTCTGTCCCTTGTCGAACACGCACAACACGAAAGGAGATGCAGAATGAGCGACACGCACCTGAACCAACACCAGCTCGCACGGCGGTGGGATCTTACGGCCCGCACGTTGGAGCGCTGGAGATGGATGGCCTATGGCCCTCCCTACATCAAGATCGGCGGCAGGATTCTTTACCGCCTTTCCGACATCGAGACCTACGAGGCCGAGCATCTGCGCGAGGGCACGCTCAAGGACGGTGGCGTTCCGCTGTCCGACGACGAGTCCGCAGAGGCCGAAGGAGGCGCACATGTCTGACGTCCGCTCCCCCAACGACTCCCTCGACGCCGTCTACACCACGCCCGTGGGACAGCTTCTCGAACTCGACGAAACCGAACTTCGCCGCCTCTTGGCGAAGGCCGAACTGATCGCCCGCTGGTTGCGCGGCGCTCTCAAACTCAAAACGCAGAAAGGAAACAAATAATGAGCAAGAAGATTGAAAAACTTCTGAAAGATGACTATCTGGCGCGCAACGTGCCGGAAACCATCAACCTCCCGCCCTGCGGCGACGACCCCAGGGACGTGACCAAGCCTCTCGAGATCGCCACGGTCGACGACATCGCCTTCGCTGTGCAGGCCATCAACAAGAGGATGGACACCTTGCGAAACGAACTCTACGGCCTGCAGCGCCTCTACGAGCAGGCCCGCAAGAACGGTGCGTTGGGGTGCGATAACATCGTCTGTGCCGTGACGAAGAACGGGGGTGCGAAATGACTCTCCCCATCATCTCGGCTGACGAGCGCCTCGCGGAAAGACGCGGCGTCAAAGGGTGCATCTTCGGAAAGTCCGGCATCGGCAAGACCTCCTTGCTTTGGACGCTTCCGCCTGAAAAAACGCTGTTCTTCGACCTTGAAGCCGGAGACCTTGCCATAGAAGGCTGGGCGGGCGACACGGTGCGCCCGCGCACCTGGCAGGAATGCCGCGACTTCGCGGTGTTCATCGGCGGCCCCAATCCGGCGTTGCGCGACGAGCAACCTTATAGTCAGGCGCATTTCGAGGCGGTCAAGGAGCGCTTCGGCGACCCTGCCGCGCTCAGCAAATACGACACGGTCTTCGTGGACTCCATCACCGTGGCGGGAAGGCTTTGTTTCCAGTGGTGTAAAGGGCAGCCGCAAGCCTTTAGCGACAAGACCGGAAAGCCCGACACGCGCGGGGCCTACGGCCTGCACGGTCAGGAAATGATCGCCTGGCTCACGCATCTGCAACATGCGCGCGGCAAGAACATCTGGTTCGTCGGCATCCTCGACGAGAAGCTGGACGACTTCAACCGCCGTTTCTTTCAGCCGCAGATCGAAGGCTCGAAGACGGGGCTGGAGCTGCCTGGGATCGTCGATCAGGTCATCACCATGGCCGAGTTGAAGGCCGATGACGAAACGCCCTATCGCGCCTTCGTCTGCCAGACGCTCAATCCCTACGGCTTTCCCGCCAAGGATCGAAGCGGTCGTCTCGGCGTGATCGAAGAGCCACACCTCGGTCGCCTGATGGAGAAGATCGCAGGTGCCGCGAAACCCGCCGCCGAGCGACTGACCTACGCCCGCCCGCAACAATCCGAAACCAAAAACACGCAAGGAGAATGACCATGTCCGTATGGAAAGATTTCGGCAACGCCGAAGACCAGCAAACCTTCGATATCATCCCCAAAGGCACCATCGCACGTGTCCGTATGACCATCAAGCCAGGCGGTTATGACGATCCCGCGCAAGGCTGGACGGGCGGCTATGCCACGCAAGGCGACACAGGTGCGATCTATCTCAACTGCGAGTTCGTCGTCCTCGAAGGACAATATGCGCGGCGCAAGGTCTGGAGCCTGATCGGCCTGCACAGCCCCAAGGGGCCGACCTACGCCAACATGGGACGCTCTTTCGTCAAGGGAATCCTCAATTCCGCCCGTGGTTTTTCCGCCAAGGACGAAAGTCCGCAGGCGCAGGCGGCGCGGCGCATCGACGGCCTACGCGACCTCGACGGCATCGAGTTCGTCGCCCGCATCGACGTAGAGAAAAATCAGAACGGCGACGACAAGAACGTCATTAAGACGGCGGTCACGAAGGATCAGAAGGGCGCAGATAAGGCTGGCAGCAGTGCTACACCTCCCGCGCCGACCTCTACACCCGCGGCTACTGCCGCCAATCTTCCCTCTTGGGCGCGGTGAGGTGGATCATGATCTTAAGACCCAGACAAAAGGAGCTGGTCACGCGCTCCGTCTCCGCGCTCAAGACGCATGGCAACACGCTGGCGGTCGCGCCCACGGGTGCCGGCAAGACGATCATGCTCTCCGCCATCATCGGAGAGATGTTCAGGGGTGGATCGGAAAAAGCCTGTGTCCTCGCGCACCGCGACGAGCTGACGTTCCAAAACCAGGACAAGTTCAAGCGCGTGAACCCTGACATCTCGACAGGGGTGTTTGATGCCTCCGTCAAGTCGTGGCGCGGGGACGTGACCTTCGCCATGGTGCAGACGCTGTCGCGGGAAAACAACCTTTCGGCCATGCCGCCGATGGACGTTCTCGTGATCGACGAGGCGCACCACGCCCGCGCTGACAGTTACATGCGCGTGATAGAGCGCGTCAAGGCGGCGAACAAGGACGTGAAGCTTCTTGGCATGACCGCCACGCCCAATCGCGGCGACAAGAAAGGTCTGCGTCCGGTTTTCTCCAACGTTTCCGACCAGATCACCGTCAAGGAGCTGATCGCCTCCGGCCATCTCGTTCAACCGCGTACTTTCGTCATGGATGTGGGTGTGCAGGACGAATTGCGCCAGGTCAAGAAGACGGCGAGCGACTTCGACATGGGGGCCGTCTCCGCCATCATGAACACACGCCCCATCAACGATGCCGTGGTCTCGCACTGGCGCGAGAAAGCCAGAAATCGAAAAACGGTCGTGTTCTGCTCGACGGTGCAACATGCCGAGGACGTAGCGCGCAGCTTTAACGCCGCAGAAATCCCTGCCGTCTTCGTCCACGGAAACATGACGGACACGGAACGCGAGGCCGTGTTGTCGGAATACACGGACGGCGCGGCGCAGGTCATCGTCAATGTGGCTGTGTTGACGGAAGGATGGGATCATCCACCGACATCTTGTGTGATCTTGCTCCGCCCCAGCTCCTACAAGTCCACGATGATCCAGATGATCGGGCGCGGTCTTCGCACCGTCGATCCCGCAGAGCATCCGAATGTGCATAAAAAAGATTGCGTCGTCCTCGATTTCGGCACGTCCACGCTGTTGCATGGCTCGCTTGAGCAGGACGTGAACCTGGACGATCAGATGGGTAACGGGGACGCGCCGACGAAGGAATGCCCGGAATGTGGCGCGGAAGTCCCCGCCGCCGTCAAGGAATGTCCGCTCTGCGGATACGAGTGGCAGACGCAAGGCGCCCCGAGAGAATTGGCAGAGGGTGGCTTCGTCATGTCGGAGATCGACCTGCTGCAACGCTCCAGTTTCCTTTGGGTCGATCTGCAAGGAAACGACAAATACTTCCTCGCCACGGGGTTCAACGCCTGGGGCGGTGTCTTTCTCAAGGACGGCGAATGGCATGCCGTGGGTGGACGCAAGAACGGTCCGGCTACATTGCTGGCGGCGGGAGATCGCATCCTCTGTTTCGCGGCGGCGGACGACTGGCTCAATCTTTATGAGACGGACGAGACCGCACACAAGACTCGCTCCTGGGTGCATCAGCCTGCCACGGAAAAACAGCTTCAGTATCTGCCCAACCATCGCAACGACTATAGCCTGACCCGCTATAAGGCATCGGCTTTGATGACGATGCGCTTCAACCGTGACCACATCCGCAACGCCATCGACGGTACAAGGAGCGCATCATGATCGACGCGACTGACATCGAAAGACGATGCATGGAGCAGACACTTCAGCCGCTCGGAGAGGTCGTAGCGGAAATCGGGATGCAAAAACCCCTTTCCGCATACAGCCGTGCCGAAGTCCTCACGCTGATCGAGGTCGTCGTCAGCAATTACCTGACGTTCCTCGCGCAAGCCCAGCCCCAACCGGAAGATACGGAGATCCCATTTTGACGCTCGATTTCAACCACAGACCCATCATCGCGAATCAAATCAACGCGCATATCGACGTCGCCGTGCAGAAGGCGCGCTCCTTTCAGCCGGAGCGTGAATATTTGGGGGCAAGCCGTCTCGGCGTGTCTTGCGCCCGCGCCCTGCAATACGAATATACGAAAACGCCGAAGGACGAAGATTTCTCCGGCCGGACGCTCCGCATCTTTGAAATCGGCCATGCCTTCGAGACTCTGGCGCTCTCGTGGCTGCGACAGGCCGGATTTAGCATCTTCACGCAAAAACCCAGCGGCGAGGCTTTCGGCTTTTCGGTCGCGGGCGGGCGCATTCGCGGCCATGTGGACGGTATCGTCGATTCCGCGCCTGCCGATCTTGGTATGAGCGTCCCCGCCATTTGGGAATGCAAGTCGCTTAACGCCAAATCCTGGCGCGATACCGTCAAGAACGGTCTCAGAAAATCCAAACCCGTCTACGCCGTGCAGGTCGCCACCTATCAAGCGTATATGGAGGGTAGCGTCCCTGGCATTGCCGCCGCTCCCGCATTATTTACCGCCGTGAATAAGGACACAGCGGAGATTTATCACGAGCTTGTACCGTTCGATGCTGCCCTCGCGCAAGATGCCAGCGACCGTGCCGTCAATCTGATCCGCGCCACGGAGGCCGGAGAGGCGCTTCCGCGCATCGCGGCGGACGAGGATCATTTCGAATGCAAGTTCTGCCCTTATCGTGTCCGTTGCTGGCAGGTGGCGGCATGAAACAGGCATGGAACGACTTCAATGACGCGCGCGACCAAGACCGCCCGAAGCCGGAAGAGCGCGTCACATCGGAAGACCTGAAGGATCGTCTGCATGGGCGTTTACGAGAGGCTTTGGAATACCTGTTCCCCAACGGCAGGGTCAGGAACGGAAAATTTTATGTCGGCGATGTGCGCGGTAACAAGGGGGACAGCCTTGTCGTCGACCTTTCCGGTGCGAAGATCGGTATGTGGTACGATTTCGCTACGAGCGAAGGCGGCGACATTCTGGCCCTTTGGGGCGCGGTTCTCGGCCTAGACCCGCATACCCGCTTCCCGGATATCGTCAGCTCCGTACAGGAATGGCTCGGCGGCCCCGTTCGTCCCATGACGCGAAAAAGCATTGGGGAAAGCGAGGATTTGGGCAAGCCTGCCGCGAAGTGGGATTATCTCGACAGACACGGGAACCTCATCGCCTGCGTTTATCGCTACGACACGCCTGACGGCAAGGAGTTCCGCCCATGGGACGTGAAGACGCGCCGGCGCCGTGCACCGGAGCCAAGGCCGCTCTACAACCAGCCAGGCATCGCGAAATCCAACGTGATCGTACTCGTCGAGGGCGAAAAATGCGCCGATGCACTTATTTCCCTCGGCATCTGCGCCACCACAGCCATGAACGGCGCGAACGCGCCCGTGGAAAAAACGGACTGGTCGCCGCTTTACGGCAAGCAGGTCGTGCTATGGCCGGACAACGACGAGGCCGGACGGCATTATGCCGAGACGGTCGTGGAGAAATTGCGTGGCGCGGGTGTAACGGCCATTTCCATCCTGATCCCGCCCGACGGCAAGCCCGAAGGCTGGGACGTGGCCGATGCCGTGAAAGAAGGCATGGACGTTCCAGCCTTTCTCGCCTCCGCGAACCGTGCGGCCTTCACGCTCTCTTCTCCGGGGCTGCCCGCCTTTAGCGTGGGGCATCTGCTCGACGACGAAAGCCTCATGCCGGACGACATCATCGCCCCGCGGGTACTGACGCCTGGCGGACTTCTCGTGCTGGGTGGTGCTCCGAAAGTGGGCAAGACGGACTTCCTGCTCTGTATGCTTGCGCACATGGCGGCGGGATTGCCGTTTCTTGGCATGCGACCTGCCAAGCCCCTCAAAATCTTCTATTTCCAGGCGGAGATCGGCTACCACTATCTGCGCGAGCGTCTGCGCGCCGTCAGTTTTGATAGGAATTTCCTGCCGCTCGTTCGGCAGAATCTGGTTATCACCCCGCAGGTGCGGATGCTTTTGGACGAAGAAGGCGTGGAATTGGTACGCGGCGCCATCCTGCAACACTTCGATCCCAAGCTCCTCGACATCATCGCCATCGATCCCCTCCGCAACGTCTACGACGGCGCAGGAGAGAACGACAATACCGAGATGCTGACGTTCCTGCAAAATCGCGTGGAAAAACTGCGCTTCCTCGTCAATCCAGACCTTGGCGTCATTCTCGCGCACCACACGAAGAAGATCGGCAAGAGGGTGCTTGAGGAAGACCCGTTCCAGGGCTTGAGCGGGGCTGGAAGCCTGAGGAGTTTTTATTCCACGGGCATGATCCTCTTTAGGCCGAACGAGCAGGACAGCGTGCGTCAGCTCATGTTCGAGCTTCGCAACGGAGAAGGCATTCCCCCGAAGTTCGTGGACAAGATCGATGGTCGCTGGCGCGAGATCGAACGTCATTCCGAGCGCCTCGTTAACAAGGACTACGGCGAGCGGCTCGACGCAGACCGCGAACGCCGCAACGACGTGATCCTGACGATCCTGCGCGAAGAAGCGCTTAAAGGAAAACTCTATTCACCGAGCGCCTTTTCCGAGGCGTTCGAGAACGAATCCGGCCTTGCCAGCACCTATGCCATCCGCGAGCGCATCAGCGTCCTGGCGACGAAGGGCTACATCAAATTCAACAAGGGCAAAAAGACGGCAAGAAGCAAATACGGCGAGATGTGCATCGAGGGGATGCTCCTTCCTGACAAAGACGGAAACGTCGACGCGAACGGCGAAATTCTCGTGCGCCCTATTCTTC
Organism: Alphaproteobacteria bacterium; assembly: GCA_027483355.1. Classification (GTDB taxonomy): domain Bacteria; phylum Pseudomonadota; class Alphaproteobacteria; order Micavibrionales; family UBA2020; genus JAEXMB01. The sequence goes on along the minus strand of JAIXUW010000355.1, from coordinate 31,222 downwards.
CGACCCACTTCAAGCACCCGCAATCCGGCGCGCTTTTGCCGGTCGAAAATCCCGCCGTCTGGGTCTACCCCGAGGAGGACACGCCATGATTATGCGCCGAAATCTGCCCCAGATTCCGCAGAATCTGAAATGCGGCGAAATCTGCAATCTGCCGAAATTCCTTTATTTGCAAGGATTTCAGCGGGCATCGCAGATTTTGACGAAATCTGCCCCGAAATCTCGAAATCTGACGCAAGCCTTTGTCCTTCAACGATTCCGGTCCCGTCTCAGATTTGAGATAGACCCCCCACATTACATGTGGGCGAAACCGCGCACGGTTCGCCCGCATGTGGATGGGGTCTCGTGCGTCTTGATTTTTTTTCAACCCAGAACCGGAGAACCCGCATGACAAACCTCATCTTGCTTTGCATCGATCTCGGAACCACGACCGGATGGGCGCGTCTCGACGGACACGGCGCAATCTTGAGCGGAACGGCGCGTTTCGCGCACAGCCGTTTCGAAGGCGGCGGCATGCGCTATCTCCGCTTCAAGCGCTGGCTCACCGAGACGAAGAACGGCCTGGGCCGGATCGACGCCGTTTATTTCGAGGAGGTGCGCCGCCACGTCGGTGTGGACGCCGCCCACGCCTACGGCGGCTTCCTGGCCCATCTCACGGCCTGGTGCGAACACCATGGCATTCCCTACGAGGGCGTTCCGGTGGGCACGATCAAAAAATTCGTCACGGGCAAGGGTAACGCCGACAAGGCAGCGGTGATCACGGCGATCAGGCGGCTCGGCTACGCACCGGAAGACGACAACGAGGCCGATGCCCTGGCCATTCTCTCTTGGGCGAGAAGACAACACGAAGGTAACGGAGGCGCATGATGGAAAAGTGGAATGAAAAAGCGGTGGCCGAGCGTCTAGAGGAATCCATCAGGACGTTGCGCCGCATGCCGCCCGTCAAGGCGCAAAGCTATTTCACCGTCTGGCCGGCGATCCAGCGGGAGGCGGCGGAGATCTTGGCGATGGAAAAGAAACCGCTTCGCCTGCGCGCCCTGCCAGCCGCTATCGACCGCATGGAGGAGACGCTGACATGGATGCTCTGCATCGAGGTCGAGGAGCGTCATCTCGTCTGGAAGCGCGCCGCGCGCGTCAGATGGAAGACCTTGTGCTGGGAGCTGGGATGCGACCGCACCACGGCGTGGCGCAAATGGAACGTGGCGCTCGCCAAGATCGCCGCGCATCTTAACTCGCGGAAAGATTGACGGAAAGTTGTTGCAACATTTATGGATGAGACAGACGCAACGTTTTCTGCCAAGATGTAATCCATGATCGCGGAACGTGCGGACGCAAAGCGCCGCCTCTAAACGATCAATCCCCTAACCATTTGAATTCTTGGGTCCTTCCTGCGCGAAAACGCATGAGGGCGGGCGAGGCGCGGGAGTTTTTTAGCGTCAGAGCCGAAAAACTGGTTACAGGTTACAGTTACAGGTTACAGAGGTTACCGCTTGAATGACGTGGCTTTATCTCCCGCCGGATGCTTTGACGCAAACGACGGGGGAGGAAGTCTGTTCGGTCTCTCCCTCTGCGCCGGAGCTGGCGGCCTCGATCTCGGACTCCACCTTGCCCACGCCGGATATCGAACTGTGGGTTACGTTGAGCGGGAAGCCTATGCAGCGGCCACGCTCGTGGCGCGGATGGAAGACAAGGCCCTGGATCGCGCACCTGTCTGGGACGACCTTGCCAGCTTCGACGGCAACGCTTGGCGCGGCGCGGTGGATATCGTTCATGGCGGCTATCCGTGCCAGCCGTTTTCCGTCGCCGGACGCAAGCTCGGAGACAAAGACCCACGACACCTTTGGCCCCACGTCGCCCGCATCGTGCGCGAGATCGAACCCCGCCTTTGTTTCTTTGAGAACGTCGGCGGGCATCTACGACTGGGATTCGAACAAGTCCACGATGACCTTCGATCAATGGGTTACCGCGTTGCGGCGGGATTGTTTACGGCGGAAGAAGTCGGTGCGTCCCACAAGCGCGAACGGCTCTTCATCCTGGCTTACACCGAGAGCGCAGGAGAGCGCGGAGAAGCAGGAAACGTTCCTCAAACGCAATGGCGACCGGACGGATCGCTGCTACGGGTCGCTGACGGCGCAGACCGTCCTCTGGCCGACAGCCACGGCAACGGATGCGACCGTAACCCGCGCCCGTCCGCCCGAAAAGATGATCCGCAAGGACGGACGGAACGTGTTGCGAACACCGTCGCTCGCGGAGACAGTGATGCAACCGAGGGATTTTCCCTATACGAAACAGGATTTGACGCTGGCGCAGACCGAGCGTCCTTACCGCGTGGCGCGGGCGCACACAAGAACCAAATGGCCAACGCCGCGCGCGCAGGAGCCAGGGAGCAACGCCGCGACCCACGGGGTCGGATTGAAAGAGATCGTGACCCGCCATTGGGCGACACCGACGGCGCGGGACTGGAAGGACGGCGTGATCCACAACAGCAATGCCGAGAGCCGGAGCAACCTTTCCCGCCAGGCCCCACGGACGCTGAAGGATGGCGGCGTTACCTCCAATACCGGCCTGACCTTGAACCCGCTGTTCGTGGAGGCGCTGATGGGCTGGCCTATCGGGTGGACAGACTGCGCCTCTGCGGTAACGGGGTCGTCCCGCTGGTTGCGGCTTATGCGTTCCGAACTCTCTCTGCTTCTGCGGGTCTCAAAATCTGAGGAACAACTATGCCTGATTTGAACAAAAAAATGGCCGACCGCATCGAGGTCTGGCCCGCGGATAAGCTCGTCCCTTACGACAAGAACCCACGCACTCATTCGACGGAACAGGTAAGCCAGATCGCCGCGAGCATCGCGGAGTTCGGCTTTCTCAATCCCATCCTCGTCGACACGGCGGCGGGAATCATTGCAGGGCATGGCCGCCTCCAGGCGGCAAAACAACTCGGCCTCGCGCAAGTCCCCGTCGTCGTGCTGGATCATCTGACCGAGGCGCAAAAGCGCGCCTACGTCATCGCGGACAATAAACTGGCCTTAAATGCGGGCTGGGACGAAGACTTGCTCCGCGCCGAAATGGTCGCGCTTTCGGCGGAGAATTTCGATCTACCCGTCATCGGCTTTTCCGACGACGAACTGGCGGACTTGCTGGCCGACTCCAACGTCGCGGCGGGAAACACGGACGAAGACGCCGTGCCGGAAGCACCCGTCACCCCCGTCAGCAAGCCTGGCGACCTGTGGAAGCTTGGCCACCACCGGCTTCTCTGCGGCGACAGCACCGTGCTTGCCAACGTCGAAAGGGTTTTGGACGGCCAGCTGGCCGACATGGTGTTCACCGATCCGCCCTACAACGTGGACTACGGCAACACGGCAAAAGACAAAATGCGCGGCACCAACCGCACCATCATGAATGACAATCTGGGCGAAGGCTTTGAGCAGTTTCTCTACGACTCCTGTGTCAATATGCTGACCGTTTGCAAGGGCGCGGTCTATATCTGCATGTCGTCGAGCGAGCTGCATACACTCCAAAAGGCCTTCATCGCGGCGGGTGGAAAATGGTCGACCTTCATCATCTGGGCAAAAAACACTTTCACTCTGGGCCGCGCCGATTATCAAAGGCAATACGAGCCGATTCTTTACGGCTGGAAACAGGGCGCTGACCATTTCTGGTGCGGGGCGCGAAATCAGGGCGATGTGTGGTTCGTCAATAAGCCGGTCCGCAACGACTTGCACCCGACGATGAAGCCCGTCGAGCTGGTGGAACGCGCCGTTCAGAACAGTAGCAAGAGCCGAGATATTGTGCTGGATTGCTTCGGCGGTTCAGGCACGACGATCATCGCTTGCGAAAAACTGAACCGTCAATGCCGCATGATCGAGCTTGACCCTAAATACGCCGACGTGATCGTCAAGCGCTGGGAAGAATTTACGGGCAAGAAAGCGGAATTGGTAGCGACTGAATAGCGGTAAACCACCGCATATGCGCTTCCTTCAACGTCCGCGATGCAGAGCGATGGCGGCGTTGTAGAGCGCCTGTGTCTCCGGCAAGAGCCGATCAAAATCGATGATCGTGCCGATGGCTTGGTTTTGCTCGCCCTTGGTCATCGCCTCGTGCGCCTCCTGCGCCAGCGCGGCGGCTTGGGTCAGGCGCTCGGTCAAGGCCGCAAGATTAGCGGCGATGGCGTTTTGGATGATGGTTTTAGGCTCGGTCGTCATGGTGTTTCTCCTTTGGCTTATATTTTCATTCACGCTTCATTCGTGAAGATAATCAAGCTCTGGACGGGCGCGATTATTGCGAAGAGAAACCCAAGCCGATTATAAAACAATCGGCTTGGGTTTCCATCTTTTTATTGCTCGATCTTGTAAATGCGCACGTTGTCAGCGCCTTTGACCGATGTAACGATATAGCTCTGTTTTTTCTTGAGCGCGCCGGATATGGCGCCACGCACCGTGTGCTTTTGCCACTGCGTGGCTTTCATCAGCTCCTCGAGCGTCACGCCTTCAGGGCGACTGAGGAGCGCGATGACCTGAGAGAGCTTCGATCCCGACGTGGCGGCAACCGCCTTGAGACCCGCCTTCATCGGCGCAGAGAGTTTTTTGCCCTTGGGGGCGGGTTTGGATGATTTTGTTTTTTTGGACATGATCGTCCTCCTTTCGATATCTCCATGAACGCTTCATCTACGGAGATAATCCACTCGAACCTGAGCAATCGAATGGCGAAGAATGCCTGAAAAAGATCATGAAATTATCCATCAGCGCTTATGCGCGCCATCGCGGCGTGAGCCACGTCGCCGTCATCAAGGCCATCAAGTCCGGTCGCATCGAGAAAGAACCGGACGGCACGATAGACGCCGACAGGGCGGATGCCGCCTGGCGCAAAAACTCGAACCCGACATCGAGAAGGATAACTGAAAGAGACGTTTCCTCCGCGCCAAGGCAGGAACGGCATTCTGATCCGCCTATCGTCAATAGCGGTCCCAGCTTCGCGCAGAGCAGAGCCGTCCGCGAAGCCTATAACGCACGGCTCGCGAAGCTCTCTTACGAAGAAAAGTCCGGCAGTCTCGTCAAGGTCGATATTGTCAAGGTTGCGTGGTTCAACACCCTGCGCGTCCTGCGCGACCGTGTCCTTGGCTTGCCGGATCGTATGGCGCCTGTACTGTCGGCGGAGAGCGATCCGAAAGTCGTCCGCGATCTTTTGGAAAAGGAATTGAGACAAATACTCACCGATGTGGCGGATGCCGTGAACCTCGTCAACACGCCGATGGAATGACATGGACGCTCTGCAAGAATGCTTGGCTGCCGCCGCCATGGCGTTGCGTCCCGATCCTCTGTTGTCGGTATCGGAATGGGCGGACGCGCACCGCTTCCTCTCGCAAACGGCCTCCGGTGAACCTGGGCCGTGGCGCACGGAGCGCACACCGTATCTGAAAGAGATCATGGACTGCCTCTCGCCCGCCAATCCGGTCGAGAAGGTCGTATTCATGAAAGGGGCGCAAATCGGCGGGACGGAAGCCGGAAACAATTGGATCGGCTATGTCATCCATCACGCGCCGGGGCCGATGCTCGCCGTGCAGCCGACCGTGGAAATGGCGAAACGGTGGAGCAAGCAACGCATCGCGTCGCTCATCGACAGCACGCCCGTGTTGCGCGAACGCGTGAAGGAAGCCCGCGCCCGCGATAGCGGCAATACGGTACAGAGCAAGGAATTCACAGGCGGGATACTGGTCATGACGGGCGCCAACAGCGCCGTCGGCCTGCGCTCCATGCCCGTGCGCTACCTCTTCCTCGACGAGGTGGATGCCTATGATTTCGACGTGGACGGCGAAGGCGATCCTGTCAGCCTTGCCAGCCAGAGAACGATCACGTTTGCGAATAGAAAAATATTTTTAGTTTCCACGCCCACGATCCAGGGCTTGAGCCGGATCGAGCTGGAATACGACGCCTCAGACCGCAGACGCTGGTGGGTTCCATGCCCCGAATGTGCCGAACATCAGGTGCTGGAAGAAAAGCACCTGCAATGGCCGAAGGATCGACCCGAAGAGGCGATGTATTTCTGCGCGCATTGCGGGGTGGCGATCCCCAGCCACCGTAAACCATGGATGAACGCCCGCGGACAATGGCGCGCCGATGCGCCTGGTGTCGGAAAGTCGGCGGGATTTCATCTCTCAGGCCTTAATAGCCCGTGGCTTACCTGGGCGCAGATCGCCGAGCGCAAAGCCGCCGCCAAAGACGATGCTGCGATGAAGGTTTACGTCAATACCATCGAGGCGCGGACATGGGCGGAGAGCGGCGAAGCGCCGGAATGGCAACGCCTCTATGACCGCCGCGAGGATTACCGCATCGGGGAAATCCCCGAAGACGGCCTGTTCCTCACTGCTGGCGTGGACGTGCAGAAAGACCGGCTGGAACTGGAAGTCGTCGCCTGGGGGCGCGACCGCGAGAGCTGGTCTATCGATTATCGTGTGCTGCAGGGAGATCCCGTAAAACCCGATGTTTGGCGACAGCTCGACGCGGTGATGGCGGAGACCTTCACCCATGCGAGCTGTGTCGAACTATCGATCATGCGCCTGGCCATCGACACGGGCTACGCCACGCAGGAAGTTTACGATTGGGTACGCAAATCCTCAGACCGCGTCATCGCCGTCAAAGGTGTGGATCGTCTGGGAGCCGCCATCGGCACGCCCAGCCACATGGACGTGACCATGCAGGGCAAGCGCAAGCGGCGCGGCCTTCTGGTTTGGCCAGTGGGCGTGTCCTTTTGCAAGTCCGAGTTTTACGGGCATTTGCGAAAAGATAAGGCCACCGACGAACAGGCGCAAGCGGGGGAAAAGAATCCGCCAGGCTTTTGCCATTTCCCCAAATACGGGGAGGAATATTTCAAGCAACTCACCGCCGAGCGGCTGGTGACGGTCAAGGACAAGCGCGGTTTTCCCCGCCGCGAATGGCGCAAGTTGCGGGAACGCAATGAAGCCCTGGACTGTCGTATCTACGCCCGCGCCGCCGCATCGGCGCTCGGTATCGACCGATTTGGCGAGGCGACATGGCAACGGCTGGAACAGGCTTTGGGGGGCAACGTCTCGCGCCCAACGGATACGCCAGAGCCGCCGAAACCGACACAAACCCCGCCCACGACGCGGCGGGTGATCAAAAGCAGTTATATTTAAGACCAGAGTGGCAGATTTTCCCAGTCAGGAGGGAAACCCGTTTGCCCCACATTGATCCCCGGCGCCGTTGGAAACGTAGCGAAGTGATCTTTGAGGCGCTGTTTCCATTGTGACGATGGGTTGATCGTTCGTAGGACGTACTGCATGACCGCCGCAACCGCGTAAATATGAACTTGAGCGTAATGGTCTGCTACGAGATGGTCGAGCATGGGGATTTCCCCTCTGCGCGGCACTCTTGGCTGATCGGAAGGAGACCTGTTCCATAGGCGGCTATGATGCGCGCAAATATTTCTAACGTGGTTCATGCTTCTGACCCAGCTTGCCAACAGATCCGGGCGCGGCACGCCGTATCTTGCCGCTATAGTAGAAAGGTCGTTATGGCTCACGCCAGACAGGAACCTCGACAAAAGACCGTAATCCCAAAGCTCCGTCGCGACCCAGATCGGCAAAGGATCGCTGTATTTGTTCTTGAAGTGGACGACGAAGTCCTCCTTCGAGCGCGCTGCCAGTTCATCGAAGCGTCGCCGCCAATCAATGTAATAGGTATTGTTCGTCTTCGGATCGATTTTCTTTGTGAAGTTACCGTGCAGCAAAGCAGGGTTTCTATGAGCGAAAGGATCGCGGACGCCAAGGACGGAAGAGACATCGACACGAATGGCGACCTCTATTCGCTCCAAGGCGTCCATCATGAGAAGACGGAGTTTTTTGTCGAAGACATAAAGGTCAACGGCATGGCTAAACTCTGTGCCAGCTCTAAAATTGTCCAGCACGGCGGCGCCCGTAGCCTCAATTCTGGATTGCCTGAAAGGATACCAGTATCCGCTCAGACGATAATAACCGAGACGCTGAAGGTAATGCTTCGCTTTCAGAACGTCCTGAATCCCCATTCCCCGGCCTTGCAAAAGCGCGACCTGCTGATCGAGGGTTAAATAGGGTTTGGTATAAGGGACGGTCATGATGCGAATTTACAAACGAAAACTGGCCCGTACACCGTGAGGTGCAGAGGGGCCAGCCGTGTTAGTACCTTTATATAGCGGAATCGGTTAACAAATCAACCTCTTAAAAAAGACCCGTTTCATCAATGAGTTATACCACAGCACACCGCGATGCCCTGAAACAGGCCATCGCCAGCGGCGTCTTGCGCCTGTCCTATGACGGCAAGACGGTCGAGTACCGTTCGATGACCGAACTGAAAGCCGCCCTCAACGAAGTCGAGGCGGCTCTGGCGCGGGATAGCGGCAAGCCGCACACCCGACAAATCAAGATTTACGCAGAGAAAGACCTCTGACATGAGCATCTTCTCACGCATCGGTTCGGCAATGCGCTATGCCGCGACAGGAAAAATATCCGCTTCCGCCTTTGAGGGCGCGATGCAGAACCGCCGTCTCGTGTCGTGGCGGGCGACGCAGGAAAACATCAATACGCTCCTGTCTTCTGGCGGCGATGTTTTACGTGCGCGGGCGCGGCAGATCGTGCGCTCAAACCCCTATGCTTCCAACGCCGCCGACAGTTTCGTCGCTAACGCCGTTGGCACCGGTATCAAACCTTCTTCCCTCGTCAAAGATGCAGAACTTAAAAATAACATTCAGGAAGCGTGGCTCGCTTGGACGGACGAAGCCGATGCCGACAACTTGACGGATTTCTACGGCCTGCAGGCGCTGGTCGCCCGCGCCATGTTCGAGGCGGGAGAATGTTTTATCCGTTTCCGCCCACGGCGCGTGGAAGACGGCTTAACCGTCCCCTTGCAAATCCAGGTTCTGGAGGCGGAGCTTCTGCCTTTCAACAAGACGGGAAGCCATAACGGAAACACCCTGCGGTGCGGGATTGAATTTGACCGTATCGGCAAACGCGTGGCCTATCACTTTTATCGCAACCACCCCGGAGACACGACGGAACAGGAAAACAGAGGAGACATCGTTCGCGTCCCCGCTTCGGAAATCCTGCATATCTATCGTCCCCAACGCCCGGGGCAAATCCGTGGCGTGCCGTGGATCGCGCCCGCGCTCGTCAAGTTGTTCTTGCTCGATCAATACGACGACGCGGAGCTTGACAGGAAGAAGGTCGCGGCACTCTTCGCGGGATTCATCACGAAAAACGCGCCGGAGGACAATATCCTCGGTGAAGGCGCCGCCGCCGCAGACGGAAGCGCCGTGGCAGGGTTGTCGCCTGGCACGATGCAGGTGCTGCTCCCCGGCGAAGACGTGAAGTTTTCTTCTCCCGCCGACGTTGGCGGATCGTATGAGATGTTCCAATACCGCACCTTGCTGGCCGCTTGCGCCGCGATGGGCATTCCTTACACGAATGTCACGGGCGACCTGAAGGCCGCCAATTATTCGAGCATCCGTGCGGGAACGGTTGAGTTTCGGCGGCGGCTCGATCAATTCCAGCATGCGACGCTGATCTTTCAGATGTGCCGCCCGATCTGGCTTCGCTGGCTGGAGGCCGCAGCCCTGTCAGGCGCGCTCGACATGCCGGAGTTCTCAAGAAATCCCCACCTCTACACTCCCGTTAAGTGGATACCGCCGAAATGGGAATGGGTCGATCCGCTGAAAGACCGCCAGGCGGAGAAGATTGCGCAGGAATGCGGATGGAAAGCGCCCTCCGACATCATCGAATCCGAAGGATACGACATCGACGAGACTTACGAGCGTATTGCCGCGGACCAGCGGCGCAGAGACGCGCTTGGCATCCGCCTCGGTAAGCTTGGCGAACAACAACAACCCGCCGTCGATCCGTTCGAGGAAAAAGCACAAGAGGAAGCTCCATGAATCTTCTCCCTTATACGGCTGGTCGCGTATTCAACGCGCCTTTGATGATCACCTGCACAAAACTCGATACAATCTTGAACGTCATCGCGCCGCGCATGCAAGGGGAAGCAATCCCCATCGCCCCTCCGCAGGCAGTCCGTGAATATGATGTTCCCTATGCGGGCATCGCCGTCATCCCCGTGATCGGAACGCTCGTCCGTCGCACCGTGGGACTGGAGGCGCAAAGCGGCCTTACCAGTTATGCTTTTCTACAAGAACAGTTGGATGCGGCTCTTAACGACGACTTGATCAAGGGTATCTTGCTCGATATCGACAGCCCAGGCGGCGAGTCAGGCGGGGTTTTTGATCTCGCGGATAAAATCCATGCCGCCTGCGCCATCAAGCCGATCTGGGCATCGGTCAACGAAGACGCCTTTTCGGCGGCCTATGTTCTCGCCGCTGCCGCCGAATGCATCTATGTCCCGCGCACAGGCGGTGTCGGCTCCATCGGGGTCATCGCCATGCACCTCGATGAAAGCAAGGCCGAGGAGGACGCTGGCCTCGCCTATACAGCCGTTTTCGCAGGCGCGCGCAAGAACGATATGTCGCCCCATAAGCCCTTAAGCGACCCCGCCCGCGCACAGCTGCAGGCGGAAGTGGGACGGGTTTATAAAATCCTGACCAGTTCCGTCGCTCGTATGCGCGGGATCGATCAGCACAAGATCGAGAAAACAGAAGCAGCCCTTTATTTCGGAGAGAACGCTTTGACAGCGGGGCTTGCCGACAAAATCGGTACCTTCGACGATGCTCTCCACGCATTGGCGCAAAAGATTTCCACCAACCCTCATCCCCACAACAGAAAAGGAGAAAATGCGATGTCTGTATATACCGAAGAACAGCATCCCGAAAAGGAAAAAGACAAGGCCGAGGAATCCAAGACGGCACGACGCCGTGCGGATGCCGAAGACGAAAGCGATAGCGAGGACGAAGAGAAGCCCAAGACCCGCCGTCGATCAAGAGCCGAAAAAAACGATGACGAGGACGACGATGAAGCTTCGCTAGAAACTTCGGACGAAGACGACGAGGAGGAGGAAAAAGACCCTTCTTCAGCCAGAAAACGTGGCAAAGCAAAGCGATCCACCGTCCAAAAAGAGGCTCTTTCTTATATGGCGGAGGTCAATGATCTGTGTCTGTTGGCTGGAAGGCCTGATCGGGCTGCGGCCTTTATCTCCAAAGCCGTTCCTCTTTCAGTTGTACGCAAATCCCTTCTGAACGCAAAGGCGGCGCAAGACGATGCCACCGCCATCATGGGGCATGCGCCGCATAGCGGCATCCCCAGATCAGATCGGGAACCGACCATCGACACGGCGGCCATCTACGCCCAACGCAACAAAAAACCTTAAGGAGAAACATCTATGACTGAACTCACCGAATCTCAGCATAACGCTGAATTTATCGTTACCGAGGCCAATGGCAATCTGTCGAGAGAGAGCGTGACCATCCTCTCCGGTCAGAATCTTCAACCAGGCCATATTCTTGGCAAGGTATCGGTCGGCACGGCCACGGGTGCTGCGGTTTCCGGCAACACCGGCAACGGCACGATCACGGCGGTATCGGCTGGCGACACCGCTAAAGCGGGTGTTTACCAGATCATTTGTATCGAACCAGGCACAAACCTTGGCACGTTCAGCGTTGAAAACCCCGATGGGGTCGTCATCGGTCGTGCCATCGTGGGTGCCGCCTTCGCAGGCGAAGTCAATTTCACCCTCAATGACGGTGCAACAGACTTCGTGGCGGGTGATCGCTTCACTGTGACCGTGGCCGAAGGGTCGGGCAAGTACAAGGAATACAATCCCGCCAACACGGACGGCTCTCAGGTGGCGGTCGCCATCCTGGTCAACTTTGCCGATGCAACGGCAGGTGATTGCGCTGGCGTCATCCTGGCTCGTCATGCCGAGGTGAACAAGGCCGAGCTGGTCTGGTTCACCGGCGCCAGCGATCCCCAGAAGGAAGCGGCCTTGAGGCAGCTAAGCTCTTACGACATCGTTGCCCGCTAACCCACGAACCATCTCGCCCGACAAACGCCCCCGCCGCATCCCGCGCGCGGGGGCTTTGTTTTGCCCACAACATCGAAAGGATACGCCCCCATGCCCGCACTTGATATTTTCAGCAATCGCGCCTTTTCCGTGATTTCCCTCACGGACGCGATTAACAAAGTCCCCTTCGTCCCCGGCCGGATCGGTCAACTCGGTATCTTTTCCGAGTCCGGTGTTTCGACCACGTCGATCATGATCGAGGAACGCGAGGGCAGCCTCAACCTCATCGAAACGACCTCTCGTGGCGCGCCCGCCGTGCAGAACCGGCATAACAAGCGCAAGGCGCGATCCTTCGTCGTGCCTCATATCGCGCTGGAGGACACGATCCTGGCCGATGAAATCCAGAACGTCCGTGCCTTTGGCTCAGAATCGCAACTAGAAAGCCTCGAGCAGGTACTTCAATTCCGTCTTGAGGAAATGGCGCGCAAACACGACGCCACGTTGGAACACCTGCGGATCGGCGCCATCAAAGGGCAAATCCTTGACGCCGACGGCGCGACCGTACTCTACGACCTTTTCAACGAGTTCGGGGTCTCCCAGCATAGCGAGATCGATTTTGATCTCGACAATCCGACCCCGACCGAAGGGATCATCAAGAAGAAATGCCATGACATCCGTCGCAAGATCGAGGATGAGCTGGGAGCGCAGCCCTACGACCACATCCATGCTTTCTGCGGTGCCGCCTTCTTCGACGATCTGATCGCCCATCCTGAAGTCAAGACGGCTTACGAGCGCTACCTCGACGGCCTGTTCCTGCGCCAGGGGCAGGCGCGCGGCTCCTTCGAATACGCCGGCATCGTGTTCGAAGAGTACCGTGGCAAGGTCGGCACGGTCGATTACGCCGATACCAATAAGGCCAATTTCTTTCCCGTGGGCGTGCCCGGTCTCTTCCGGCAGTACAACGCGCCTGCCGACTTTGTGGAAACGGCGAACACCATCGGCCTGCCGCGCTACGCGAAACAGGCTGTGGATCAGGAATTCGGTCGCTGGGTCAAGCTGCACACGCAGTCGAACCCGCTTCCGATCTGCACCCGTCCGAAGACGCTCATCAAAGCCAAACGGACGTAATCATGGCCTTTCCTGGCATGATAGATCAGCTTTTTGCTGATCCCGTCTTAAGCAAACTCGCCACCTATCTGCCTGTCGGCGCACCCACACCTTATCCGGTGCGTGTGATCGCCAAACAGCCGGATACGGTGGTGGGGTTTGGTGAGGGGCAGTTCCACACGCCTACCATGCTTTTCGACGTGCGCGCCTCGGAAGTCCCCGAACCCGCCATGGGGGATCAGATCACCCTCGGAACGCATATATATAATGTACAGGGCGAACCCAAGCTGGATCGGGAAGGTCTGGTCTGGACGCTGGATGTCGCTCCATGCTTCTGAAAGCCGCCATTCTTGGAGACCTCAAGGCCGTCATGGCAAAAGAGGTCAAGGATGCGGAAACCGCCGTCAGCCGTGGCGTAAAGCAAGCGACAGACGGCTTGAAAGAAGACCTGCGACAGCAGGTCACAGGCGCAGGTCTGGGCAACCGCCTTGCCAAGAGCTGGCGGGGCGAGATTTACCCCAAGGGCGGCATGAGCGTCAATGCCGCAGGGTTTGTTTATAACAAAGCCCCTGAAATTATCGGTGCGTTTGCAACGGGTGTGACCATCAAGAACAAACGCGGGCGGTTTCTGGCGATCCCGACAAAATACGTCATTCGCCGTGAAGGGCGGCGCGTCACGCCAGTCGATTTTGAAGAGGCAGGCATCCCGCTCCGCTATGTCCCGCCACAGGGAAAACGGAAGATCGGTCTTCTGGTCGTGGATAATTTCCGCATCACCAAAAAAGGGAAAGCGCGCGCTGCCAGCGCGCGCGGCATCAAAACAGGCCGTGTCGCCACCGTCGTCATGTTCCTGCTGATACCGCAAGTCACACTTAAGAAACGCTTTGATATCGACAGCGTCGCCAAGAAATGGATCGACCAGCTTCCAGAGCTGGTGGTTGCCGCCTGGCCTGACAAGAAAGAAGCCACATGACGGCGCGAGAAACGATTTTGCAAGCCTTGTTCACCGCCCTGCAAACCATTTCTGGCATGAAGGTTGTCCGCAACGAAGCCTTCCCCGAAAGAATCCCCGACGGCGGCTTGATCGTCATGCGCGATGGAGAACCAGGAGAGCCGGAGACGATATTGTCGCCCCTGTCTTATTACTGGCAGCACCGCGTAAGGCTGGAAGTCGCTGTGCAAAAAAACACTGCCGCTGCCCGCGATACCGCGCTCGATACGCTGTTTGAAGGAATTTCAGCAATGGTCGCCGCCAACAAGACCTTGGGCGGGCTTTGCGACATCCTGACGGCGCAAGCCCCTGACACCGACACCCTCGCCATCGAGGGCGCGGCCTCCATCAAAGCCGCCACCGTGACTTTGGAGCTGATCTACGTCACCGCCGATCCTCTCGGCTGACAGCCAGTTTTAGTGGCAATCAGAATTTTATTTAACAAAAGGAGAGAAATATGGCTCGTGCATACGGCGCGAATACCCAGCTTGTGGGGAAGTTTGAGTCCAGCTACGGCACACCGCCCAGCGGAAACTATAGTCAGCTTCCCTTCGTATCGTCCGACCTCGGTTCGGAACAGGGGCTGGTTGCCTCCGATCTTTTGGGGCAAGGCCGCGATCCCGCCGCCCCGATCCGCGATATAATCCGCGTGGAGGGCAACGTCGTCGTGCCCGTCGACCTGCGAAACTTCGGCCTCTGGCTGAAAGCCCTTTTAGGCGCACCAACGACAGGGGAAGACGGGGCTAACTATACTCACACCTTTGTTTCTGGTCTCGCGGCCCTGCCGAGCCTATCGCTCGAAATCGGAATGCCAGACATTCCGGCCTATTTCCTCAGCTCGGGCATCCGCGCCAACTCTCTTCAGCTCAGTTTCTCCAGATCTGGTGCTGCGAACGCCACCATCAACTGCATCGCCCAAGGGGAAGCCCGCGCTTCCAGTAGCGGCGGCGGTACGCTGACAACTCTTAGCCTGACTCGCTTCAACCAATTCCAAGGCTCGGTCAAAAAGGACGGATCGGTTCTGGGTAACGTCACGGGCGCACAGCTCACCTACACCAACAATCTGGAGAGGATCGAAACCATCCGATCCGACGGCAAGATCGAAGGCGCAGACCCGACCATCGCCGCGCTGACGGGCAACATCGACGTCCGGTTTGCAGACACCGCGCTGATCGACGCCGCCACGAACAACACGCCTATCGAGCTAGAGTTCGCCTATACGATCAGCGAGGATTTCTTCCTCGTCTTCACGGCGCATGAGGTTTATTTACCAAAACCGAAACTCGCCGTCAGCGGCCCTGGCGGTATTCAGGCCTCATTCGACTGGCAAGCGGCGAAGGCTTCCAGCCCCGCCCGTATGCTGACCGTCACCCTTAACAACGATGTGGAAACTTACGCATGATTACCCTAAACCTGAAACGTGAAAACTACTGGCTCGATATTCTTCCAAATCTCAGATTTTTCGTACGTCCGGCATCGACGGCGGTCATCATGGCCGCCCGCACTGCCGCGCTGAAAGACAACCCTGAAGATCCAATCCAGCGGGGTACGGCGCTTCTGAAATGCCTTGCTGAAATCGCCATTATTGAATGGGAGGGCGTGGGAGACGATGACGGAAACATTCTGCTGCCGACGCCGGACAATATCCACGCTCTGCTTGACCTCTGGCCCGTGGCGGATGCCTTCGAGCGCTTGTACCTCGCACCCGCCTTGCTACTGGAACAGGAAAAAAACGTCTGACGGCTCGTTGCCGCTGGCATTTTGGCGGCGGGCCGAACTATTGCGATGCTTGCGAAAATCTCTGCAAAAACTGTCCCTACATCGAACACGCACCGCAAACTTTGGAAGGCTGGCAAGCCTGGGATGTCACCCTTAAAACATCAAGTCAGCTCCACATGATCAACACGACCGTTATGGGTATGGATTTCCAGGCCTATCTGAAGATGTCTGAAACGCTGGGCTATAGCTGCACAGGGACGGCTGAACTTCTTCCGGCTTGCGACGCGGGCGTGACCGCGGCCCTCAATGAAAAAATCTCTGATGAGTTGAAAAATAGATGACAGAGCGCAATCTTGCCATCCGACTGACCGTCCTCGATGGGGGAAAGGTCAAAGCCGAACTGCGTGAAATTGGGGAGACTGGTGAAAAGTCCCTCAAGCGCATCGAATTGGCGGGCAAGCCCACTTCAAAGGCGCTTCTGGCCATCAGCGCCGCCGCCAACGATGTCAAAGGCTCTGCGCTGAACATGACCGGACAGCTGGGGCCACTAGGGTCTGCGCTTTCGGCCATAGGTCCGTATGGTCTGGCGGCGGGTGTGGCTTTGTCGGCTGTCGCGCTGGGTTTATTGAAGGGTATCGAAGCCGCCGCGCAGGCGGAACAGTCTTTCATGCGCCTGGAAGCCGTATTGCGCGCAACGGGCAATTCCTCCGGCCTGACCGCAAACGAAATTGTGGCCACGGCTGAGGGAATTGAAAAAGCAACGCTAGCGACCGCCGAACAGGTGCAAGATGCCGCAACCGTGCTGGCGACCTTCCGCACCGTCGCGGGCGATACTTTTACCCGCACATTGACGCTGGCGCAAGATATGTCGGCGACATTCGGTGGCGACCTGAAATCCAATGTTGCCGCGCTGGGCAAAGCCCTCGAAGACCCGATCAACGGCCTCGGCGGATTGCAAAAAAGTTATCGCCTGTTGACCGAGAGCCAGCGCGATACCATCCAGACCCTGGTCGAAACCGGACGGCAGGCCGAAGCGCAGAGGATGATCCTCGATGCGCTAGAGAAAAAAATTGGCGGTTCCGGCAGGGCTGAAACCAGCGGTCTTGCTGGAGCGACAAACCGTCTTTCCGATGCCTGGGGCAACCTTTTGAAAGGGATTGCCCAGACGGAAACGGTCAGCACCGCTGCCAAAAGCTCGCTATCCGGCCTTGCAACGGTCATTGAAGGGCTGAATGGCCTGTTGAAAGACGACACAACAGGCGAAAAGATATTCAAGGCGCAAGAAAAGCTCCTGCAGGCGCAGGATGTCTTGCAACGCTTTAGGGATGGTGACGCCAGTTTTTCGGTCATCCAGCTCCATGAGCGGCGCGTGGCACGGTTGCAGGCCGATCTTGACCGCATCCTACAGGAAGCCAAGGAGCAAACAAAAAAGATCGCGGATGAAAAAGCAGCCGCCATCGCGGGGCAAGAACAGGCTGCGCGCGATTTTCGAAGCGAACAGCTTTCCCAGCAAAGAAAGGCGCTGGACGACACACTTGATAGTCTGCTGACCGAGCCCTCCGAGCGGATCGCCAAGGTCAATAAGGAGCTGGCGGTTACGAAACAGCGCCTGGATGCTCTGCGCGAAAAGGACGGCAGCAACACGGGATCGGTCGATGCGGCCATTCGTGAAGCGGAAACCATCGCCCAACGTAAAATCGCCGCTATCGAAAAGCCTTCGCTAGAGGCGGCAAAGCGCGTCGCACAAGCCAATCAAAAAGTTGTCAACGATCTTGGCAACCAGATCGGCGCTCTGGCAGACAAACGGGCGGCATTTATTCAAAACGCCGTGTCTCGGCTGTCAGATGGCGCAACCCAAGATCAACAGAATGAAGTCACTCGTCTTGCCGCCGCGCTCTACGATCATGGAGAGGCGCAAAAAAGCCTTTCCAAACTGCAAAGCGATGGCGAACAAGTTACCAAATCGACGCTTTCCGCTACGGAGGCTTATGCCTCAGAAATCTTACGCTTGAACGGACTGCTTGATGCAGGCGCGATCAGTCAGGACACCTATAACCGCGCTGTCGCCAAGGCCGAACAAGAAAGCCTTGCCGCCCGCAAGGATGCGGAGGCCGGCGCGCTTCGTGCATTTCGCGCCTACCGTGAACAGGCGGAGGATACAGCCAAGGATATCGAAAAACTTTTCACCAACGCCATGAACGGTGCGGAGGATGCGATTGTCGAATTCGTTAAATCCGGCGGACGCAGCCTGAAATCCCTGGGCGACCTGTTCAATTCGATCATGGACGATATCCTCCGCATGACCGTGCGGAAATCGATCACAGAACCTTTATTCAATAGTCTGCAAAGCGGTGGTTTTTCATCGTTTATCACAGGCCTGCTTCCTTTTGAACAAGGCGGAGTCATGACATCGGCGGGCGCTTTGCCCCTGCATCGGTACGCGAATGGCGGTATCGCCAATTCTCCGCAAATCGCAATGTTCGGCGAAGGTCGCAAGCCCGAAGCCTACGTGCCGTTACCGGACGGGCGCACGATCCCTGTCACCATGTCTGGAAGCGGTACAGTTAACGTTACGATCAACAATAATACGAGCGCAAAAGCGACCGTTCAGCAGAAATCCAACGCTTCGGGCGGGCGCGACCTGATCATCCAGCTGGACGAGATGAACGCCCAGCTTTTGAGCGATCCTGGCTCTCGCTCATCGCGGGCACTGGCACGTTTTGGCGGACTTGCATCGAGGTAATCTATGTTCACCTGGCCTTTAACTCTTCCGCAGCGGCTTGCAGCTTCGGATTTTAGCGATACTTTGCCTGATAACGTCATCGCAACGGCGATGGACGCAGGGCCGCCCAAACGCCGCCGTAAAACCACTGCCAATATCCGCACCATGACAGGATCGATGGTGATGACGACGGCGGAATGGGATGATTTGGTCACTTTCTTTCAAGAAACCGTCAAGGAAACCCTGCCTTTTGACCTGCCCACGCCAGGTGCGGACAGCGGGACGATCACCGTTGTCTTCGGCGCACCACCGCAACGCCAGTATTTCGGCCCAGGCCGCTGGCGCGTCGTTCTGAAATTTGAGGTGCAACCATGACCCGTAACGTCAGCGCGGAGCTTAAACAAGCTGTTTACGCGCAGGGAACCGAGCATGAATTTGTGGTTCTGATCACCATGGACCACGCCGATCTGGAGGAAGCAATCCGCGTCAACAGTAGTGGTGCCAGTATAGTACATAATGGCGATACTTACGTGGCGTTTCCTTTCGAGGTGATCCTGCCCGATGATGTGGATGACCGACCACCGCGCGCCAAATTACGGATCGACAATATCAGCCGCGAGATCGTGCTGGCTATCCGCACGATCAGCTCCGCGCCCCGTGTTACCATCCGCATCGTCATGGCAGAAACGCCGGATGTGGTGGAGGCTGAATTTCTCGATTTTCGCCTGTCGAACATCACCTACGACCAGCTTACGGTCGAGGGGGATTTGACCCTGGAAGAATTTATTGGGGAGCCTTATCCGGCACGGGTGTTCTCGCCTGCGGATTTTCCTGGTCTATTTTAGGAGACTTTTTCGGCAAACATCTTATTGCCGAAATCCCTATATTCTTCAAAGCTAGATATAGCAGCACTTTTAAGCCTTACGATTTCATCAATAATTTCTTGAGCTTTTCTTTGGTGCTCATCATTCCATTCATCAAAATTATCAACATAGATTGTAGAAACCTGTGAATTATTCCTGTGTTTGAACGTGTGTGTCGATATATAGCTGTTGAAGTGCTGTAGCGCATTGATAAACGTTTCCTCTTTTTCTTTTAACTTTTTGTTTAAAAATGCTACGGGTCTCGCCTGTGGGGTTAACTTATATTCCGTGTCAAAAAGACCGTCAAAGACGTGCTGCGGAATAGCGCTTGGGTCCCAGCTATTGAAGTAATAGAGGCTCTTTGTATTTACTGCCTCAATAGTAAGCTCGAATCTTTTTTTATCTTCCTTAAAAGGAAGTCTGCTTTTTTGCCAAGCTGTGTAGCCGACATGGCTGAACCATCCTAGCGCAGCTGTAACTGCGCTACCGAACCATTCAGGAATCTGTCCCAAGATATCAAGAAAGTCAGCCATTTTACGCTCCATTTTTCTGAAATATACCCCACTTAAATACTCTCTGGAAAGGCAAAATCATGTCCATCCCAATCTGGGTCGGTCATTACATTGGCTTGCCTTTCAAAGAGCATGGCCGTGACCGCATGGGCGTGGATTGTTGGGGGCTGGTGCGGCTGGTCATGGCGGAACAATTTAGCATCGTCCTACCATCGTATTCCACTTACTACGACAGCACTACACGGGAAGACCAGTTAGCACCGCTTATCGCCGAAGAACGGCGACATTGGATTCCTATCGAGCATGGCGAAGAAGTTTTCGGCGATGTGGTTGTGCTGCGAATGCGCGGGCAACCCATCCATGTCGGCCTCGTCATCGAGAAAGGCCGAATGCTCCATGCCGAGGTCGGCATTGGCAGCGTCCTCGACAGTTACGCATCTGCCCGCTGGGCTTTAAGGGTCACAGGATTTTATCGCTATGGAGAACGCCCCACAGACAGTCTGGCTGACGGCTTGTCCTGAGCCGTTTCGTGTCCGCAACGTCAAGGAGCAAATCCCCCTTGGCTGGACGGTCGCCGAGATCGTACTCTTTGCGATCCCGCGTGTTTCTGTCCGTTTCGCTCACGTCTTCGTCAACGGGGATTATATTCCGCAAAATATGTGGCTGGCGGTCCGCCCCAAGACAGGCACGGTCGTCACCATCCGTGTCGTCCCTGGCAAAGGCGGCGGAAAAAACCCTATTGCGACGGTTTTATCTCTCGCCCTTATCGTTGCCGCCCCAGCCCTCGGAGCCTCGCTGGCGACCGCGACAGGACTTGCGACGGCAACGTCTGCGGGGTTGATCTCGTGGTCGGTCGGCGGCCTCAGCGGTCTTTCCATAGCTACGGGAATTGTCTCCGTTGTGGGGCGATTGGCCATCAACGCCATAGCTCCGCCCTCCAAGCAAAAGGGCGCTGGAAGCATCGCCAGCATTAGAGAAAAACCGACGCAGTTTATCAGCGGCGGCAAAAACCAGGTTCTCCGCTTCAACGCCATCCCGCGCCCACTGGGCAAGCACCGGATGATGCCGCCATACGGGGCATTGCCGTTCACCGAGATTGTCGGCAACGATCAATACGTCCGTATGCTGTTCGTCTGGGGCTATGGCCCACTGGCTATCAGCGACCTGCGGATCGGCGACACCAGCATCAGCGAATTCAGCGATGTCGAAATCGAAACCCGCCAGGGCTATGACGACGATGCCCCGCTGACGCTGTTTACGAAACAGATCAACCAGAACGATCTTTCTATCACGCTCACTGCCGAAGCAAGCTGGCAAGTACGGACAACGGAAGACAATGTGGACGAGATCAGCGTCGATGTGACCTTTCCACGCGGCCTCGCCAAATACGGCAGCAACGGCAAGAAAACCAACCAGATCGTTGATCTCGAAGTCCAATACGCACCTACAGGCTCTGGCGCATGGGTCGGCACGGATAATATCAGCGTCACGGCAAAGCAGAGCGCGGCTGTCCGCAAGGGGCTTCGCTTCAAAGTCGCACGCGGGCAATACGACGTGCGGGTGCGCCGTATCACCGAAGATAGCACCAGCGACAGCGTTATCGATGAGGTGATCTGGACGGCGCTTCGCTCTATCCGCAACGACAACCCTGTCAAATTGAAAGGCCTTGCCGTCACGGTCTTGCGGATCAAGGCAACCGACCAGCTCAATGGCGTGGTCGACCAATTTAGCGGCATTGTCAGCTCCATCCTACATGACTGGAACGGCTCAAGCTGGGTCGTACGCGAGACTGCCAACCCTGCATCCATTTACCGCGAGGTTTTGCAAGGGAAAGCCAATGCTCGTGCGCTGGACGACAACCGCCTTGATCTACCCGCCATACAGGAATGGCATACCGATTGCGTCGTGTCGGGGCGTGAATTCAATTATGTCGTCGATAGCCAGCTGAGTGTCCATGACCTTCTGACCAATATCGCCGCCGCAGGCAGAGCCAGCCCTGCCGTTATCGACGGCAAGTGGCGTGTGGTGCAGGACAAACCGCAAAATGTTCCGGCGCAGCATTTTACGCCGCGCAATAGCTTCGGCTTTCAATCGCAGAAAGCCTTTCCCGAACTGCCGCACGGGTTTCGTGTCAAGTTTGTTAACCGCAACAATGACTGGCAGGCAGATGAGCGGATTGTCTACGACGATGGCTATACCGCCGCCAATGCCACAAAATTTGAAGGACTTGATCTGGTCGGCATCACCGATCCGGCACAGGCCTGGAAGGATGGACGCTACCATATCGCCACGGCGCGCCTGCGACCGGAGACCTTCAGTTTTAATACAGACATCGAGCATGTCGTCTGCACACGGGGCGACCTGATCCGGCTGACCCATGACGTTCTGCTGGTCGGCCTTGGTTCTGCCCGTATTAAAACTCTTGTCGATGACGGCGACAATATTACCGCCATTACCGTTGACGATACTTTCACAATGGAAGACGGCAAAAACTATGCCGCCCGCATCCGAAAAGCGAATGGCACAAGCCTGGTTTGCGCTATCAATGCCGTCGCTGGCGATACAAAAACGCTGACGCTCACAGAAATATTGCTGTTGGCGGAGGCGCCTGGCGTGGGCGACCTTGTCCTTTTTGGTGAAACTGGCAAGGAAAGCATAGAATGCATCGTCAAGAGCATCGAGCCGCAATCTGATCTGACGGCACGGGTTACCTGCGTCGATGCTGCGCCCGCTGTGCATACGGCGGATACGGGAGTGATCCCGTCCTACGAAAGCCATGTCACCGTTCCGGCTGACCTTAAACGTCCGCCAGCGCCCGTTGTCGTGAGCGTACAGACGGGCGAAGAAGCCTTGATCCGCAACCCCGATGGATCGTTCTCTGCGACCATCACCATGACATTGGCGGCTCCGGCTTATTCCGCCACGCTGTTTACGGATGTGCAAATCCGCGCCACGGGGGAAACCGACTTCAGGACGGCCAGCTTCCTTCAGGCTGGAAACCAGATCAGGGTCATCGATGTCGAGGCTTTTGAATATTACGATATCGGCCTTGTCTATAAGAACGCCAATGGCATGGCGTCACCACAGACCATTATTACCAACCAGAACGTCGTGGGTGCGACCGAGCCACCTTCGGATGTAAGCGGGTTTCAGGTCAATATCAACGGCCAGACGGCGCACCTGTCATGGGATACCGTTTCCAACATTGACCTTAACCACTACCGGATCAAGTTTTCGCCCGATACCTCTGGGGGCGCAACCTGGTCAAGCTCCGTTGATCTGGTCTTGAAGGTCTCTGCGCCTGCGACCTCGGCGACTGTCCCCGCGTTGGTCGGAACATACCTTATCAAAGCCCTCGACTTTGGCGGCAGGGAAAGCGTCAACGAAGCGCGGGTGGTTTCCACCATCGCGGATGTTGAAGGCTTTAATGCCATTACGACCTTGAGCGATTACCCCGATTATCTGGGAACGCATGAAGGAACGGCTGGGGATGCGGGCATCTTACGTCTTGATAGCGCGGATTTGTTCGATGAGTTGGAGGATATCGACGCCGCCGACAACATAGACTTCGGCGTAAACGGCATCCTGTCATCGGGCATTTATCAATTCCAGGACGCCTTTGATCTTGGCGATGTGTATACCTCGAAGCTCACGGCCACTATCGCCGTTGACGGCGTAGATTTGCAACAAAACTTCGATCAAGTCATCAATGTCGATGTGATGGAGGATTTCGACCAGAGCGCCGATCCGGCATCTTACAGCGTCCAGCTGCAAGTCCGCACCACGAATGACGATCCTACGGACGATCCCACATGGAGCAACTGGATGAATTTCGTGGTCGGGGATTACACCGCCCGCGCTTTTGAATGCCGCATTCTGCTGACCAGCTTTCAATCGGGTGTATCCCCGATGGTGTCGGCGCTTTCCGTCCAGATCGATATGCCGGATAGGACGGATGCGAAACGAAACCTTGTGTCGATCCCTTTGGGATCGGAGGTCGGCTTCATCCATGCCTTCAAGGAAACGCCTGTCATCGGCGTGACCTCCAGCGATATGGAGACCGGAGACTATTTTCTCATCACAGGCCGCACACCAGCAGGTTTTGACATCCGCTTCTTCAATAGTGCGGGCGCAGGCGTTTCAAGAACCTTCGATTATCTCGCCAAGGGATACGGGAAAACTTAAAAGGAGGCGACATGACACAATCCACCCCCATATTGGGCGCAAACCTCTCCGGCCTGACATACCGCACCCAGGACAACAACGCCAAGCGCGCTCTTCTTAACCACCATAAGGGCTCGACCGCCCCCACTTATGCCGAGGCAGGCATGATATGGATGGACGATAACGAGACACCCTGGCTTTTGAAAGTCCATGACGGTTCGGACTGGATCGTCATGGGTGAAGTAAATAGTGTTACGAACACTTTCACGCCTTACTTTGGTACAGCCGCCATCCGGTATTTGAATTACGCCGCCGATACCGGAAGCGCGGATGCCTATGCTATCGCACCATCACCCGCTATCGCCACCTATGTTGTGGGACAGGTCGTTACCCTCAAGCCTGCCAATACCAACAGCGGAACATCAACACTCGCCGTCAATGACCTGCCTGCAAAGACAATCAAGACTCTGACAGGCGCGAACCTCGCGGCAGGAATGCTGGATG
Source organism: Alphaproteobacteria bacterium (assembly GCA_027483355.1). Lineage (GTDB taxonomy): Bacteria > Pseudomonadota > Alphaproteobacteria > Micavibrionales > UBA2020 > JAEXMB01. The sequence goes on along the minus strand of JAIXUW010000355.1, from coordinate 6,713 downwards.
CCAACGGCGTTTATCTGCTGATCTATGATGGCACGAACTTTGTTCTTTTGAACGATAGTGGCGTCACCTCCATCGCGCTTGGCGGCACGGGCGCGACAACCGCCGCAGGTGCGCGCACGAACCTTGGCCTTGCCATTGGCGCGAACGTCCAGGCCTATGATGCCAATACCGCCAAAACCAACGTGGCGCAGGGCTATACCAAGACCCAGAATTTTACGGCAACGACGCTGACCGATGCCTCGACCATCGCTTGGGACTCTTCGAATAACCAGGTCTGTACGGTCACCTTGGGTGGCAACCGCACCCTTGGCAACCCCAGCAACAAGGTGGCGGGCGCGACCTACGTCCTCATCGTCAAGCAGGATGCCACAGGCGGAAGAACACTGGCCTACAACGCTGTTTATAAATTTCCCAATGGAGTAACACCCGTTCTTTCCACCACTGCCAATGCCGTCGATATCCTGACCTTTGTCACCGACGGCACAAATATGTATGGCGTCTGCCAGAAGGCTTTCTCGTAATGTTTACCTTTCCTATGAGCCAGTTTGGCGGCGGCGCACCGCAAGTTTCCTTTCTGGGTGCTTTTACGAATGGTAGTGGCACGAGTCTTGATATCGGCCCGGCCAGGTCAGATCGTGTGGTTGTGGTTGCCGCCCAGCGTGAACTGGATGCCGCATCGGCTTTTGGTACGCCAACCATCAATGGAAGTGCTGCCACAATTCTGGTCCAGCCAGCGATTTCAGACCCGATGGTCATGGCCTATGCCTTTGTTCCTACAGGAACGACTGCAAATCTTGCCTGTACGAACGGAACACGGATGTTTGGGTGGGTCATCACAGGCGTGACCGCGCTGGATCAGGTTTTGAACGGCACGGTATCGGGCGCGAATTATATCATTTCGCCCACAATGCCTGCCCAGCCATCCGTCATCATCGGTATCGCCCGTTCAAGGTCAACACAGTCCTCGTATTCCGCATCCGTTTCCGGCGTCCTGACCGATGTCGTAACGGACGCTTTCAGCACGTCAGGTAGTGGAAACTCCAGCTGGGTTGGCGCTCATGCCAAGGCCGACGCCCCAGGTGCCGCCACGTTGACGCTGACTGGAAGCAATACCTATTCCTCCGGTTATGGAGCTGCCGCCATCTTTATATAGAGAGGTCTCATGCTTACCTTTCCTGTCATGCATTTTAGCGAAGCGTCGCCGACCTGCACCTATGTCGATGGCAAAGAATCTGCCGCCACACTGACCAACTATTCTTTCTCTGGGGTAAATTTTGGCACACCGTCCCCAACACGCCTGGTCGTAGTCTGCGTTGCGGGCTACCGAGACGCCGGAGGTACGGTTGCTTCAGCCACGATTGGCGGCGTTTCCGCAACGATCCACCTCAACACGTCTATCGGTAACGGCTCTATCGCGACGATTTCCGCCATCGTTCCAACGGGGGAAACAGGCACCGTCACAATTAACTGGTCTACATTGCAGGCCGCAACGACCATCGACGTGTACGCTATCGATAATATCAAATCCACGACGCCCGACTTTACCGCCGTTGACACAACGTCACCGCTTTCTCAGAGCATCACCTATGATCCAAACACCATCGTCATTGCCCATGCCAAAACGTATACCACGGGGTCTTTCACATGGTCCGGCTCCGCCGGACTTATAGAACAGGCCGATCATGCGTATGACGGAACCAATACACACAGCAGTGCCATGAAAGTCATGCCTGCAAGCGGCTCAGGGGTCGGCGTTGCCGTGACCTATAGCGGGACGCTCAGCGGCTTTGGGCTGCATATCATCGGCTTCAAATAAAAGAGACGGAAAATGTACACAGACGAAACCCTTACCCCCATCGCTGATAACGCCCCCTATGTCGGCGCGGACGGAACGAAGTATCCCGCCAATTTTCCAAAGGATGAAATCCCAGACCTTCACCCCGTCATGGAAATGCCGCGCCCGTCCGATACCGATGCGGTGGTGGTCACAGACTTCATTATCGACAAAAACTTCGTGCAGGTCTGGCAGATGCGAGAACGCACGGAAGAAGAGAAGGCCGACCTTTTAAAGGATCGCGCCTATGACGCGCTGATCCAATCCGATATTACCGCCCTTCGATGCGTTAAGGCAGGCATTGCCTTTCCCGTCGCATGGCAGGAATACGTCGCCAGCCTGCGCGAGATTTTTCAAACAGGCATCGGTTCGTTGCCGAAGCAACCACCCTATCCGGAAGGAACATAAAATATGGAAGAAAGCATCGCGCTTACAAGGTTGGAGCTACAGGCCTTATTGACGCAGGCCGCACACACAGGTGCAAAACAGGCGCTGGCCGATCTTGGCCTCAATGATACTGAAGCAGGAAACGACATCCGCGACCTGCGCGACTGGCTACGTGCCTGCCGTATCGTCAAATCCGAAGCCCTTAAAACTGCCGTTTCCGTTATCATCAAAACAACGATTATGGCGGTCGTTATTGGCCTCGCATACCTCGCTGGCGTGAAAGTCGGCGGATAATCAAAAGGAGAGAAATCATGACAACCCGAACCCCTCGCGGCATACGAAACCACAATCCTGGAAATATTCGGCGGACGTCTGATCCGTGGCAAGGCCTTGCCGTGCCACAGACCGACCGTGAGTTTTTCACATTCAAGACGGCCATTTACGGCATCCGCGCACTGGCACGGGTGCTGATCAACTATCAGGACGAACACAAGCTCCGCACTATACGTCAAATTATCTGCCGCTGGGCGCCTGCGAATGAAAACGACACAGCGGCATACGTCGCCTCTGTTGAAAAAGCCACGGGTTTCGAGGCAGACCGCCCCCTAGATATGCACAAATTCGCACATCTTGAACCAGTGGTCAAAGCCATCATCCGCCACGAAAACGGCCAACAGCCCTATACAGACGCAGAAATCACTAAAGCTCTTGTCCTTGCGGGAGTGGAGCCGGAAACCCCCAGCCTACAAAAAACACGCACGGTTAAGGGTGGACAGACAGCGACTGCCGCCACCGCTGGTCTTGGTATGGTGGAGGCTGTCCAGCAGACCATCGATCCCGCCCGTGACGCGCTTACAGGGATCGCACCGTATCTGGATGCCGCAAAATGGGCCTTGCTGGCCGTTACCCTGATCGGTATCGGGGTCATGCTCTGGGCACGGATCGATGATCGTCGCAAAGGGCTTCGCTAATGTGGGCAATTATAAAAACATGGCTCTCCGGCAACCTCCTACGGATCGTCGGTTGGAGCGTGGCGGCGTTGTCGGTGGCGACAGTTATGTTTGGCGCACGGCAGGCGGGGCGTAATGCCGAGCGCGTGGAGCAACTTAAGAAATCATTGGAGATTAAAAATGCCCAACTTCGTGCGACGCTGGATGCCCCTCGCAATCGCGGTGAGCTTGTTGACCGCCTGCGCGACGGCAAATTCTGATCCGGCCGTCTGTCCACCAATAAAGAGATACAGCAAGGAATTTCAGCGGAAACTGGCAGAGGAAATAAAACAAGCCCCTGAAGACGCCGTCTTTGTTGTGGCCTTGCAAGACTACGCTCTGTTAAGAGCGCAAATTAGGGAATGCCTTAACTGACCGAAAAGTATTTTTAATAATTTTTGATCTTGAGGTCAATGACTTATTCATAAGCAATAATGTTCACATTTCGTTCTTCTTTTTCAGTTGACTGTGGCTCAAATGGGTTGCAGTATTGCCTTGAGATTCTTGTGCTTAATTGCGCATATACCCGGGGAATATTTATGACCAATCTTGTCCTGCATCGTTCTTCGAACGCATCATCGGAATATAGCTCTGACCACAATGCCCTGGAATTCGCATTAGAAAAATCCAGACGTCGATCCGTAGCGAAAGGCAAGACAGCGATTTCTCTTTTTTCTGGAGGCGGAGGCTTGGATATAGGAGTTGAAGCAGCGGGCTTCAAAACTCTTGCATGCATAGAGAAAGATGCAAATTGCTGCGCCACGCTTTCCAGCAATCAGCCAAAATATTTTCGTCATGCGGAAATCATAAATGCAGACGTAAACGCTGTTGAGCTTAATGCTTTAAAGAAAAGGCTTGGATTGCGTACTGGCGATTTGGACTTATTGTTTGGTGGGCCGCCCTGCCAAACCTTCAGCCAGATTGGAAAGCTTCAAAGCCTAAACGATGAGCGGGGAGCGTTGTTATTCACTATGGTGAAATACGCCAAGGCGCTTATGCCCAAAGCCATTATTATTGAGAACGTCAAGGCTCTTCTGTCTGCAAAAAACTTGCGAGGAGAGACGGGCGGCGTCGTTCGTGATCTCAGCAAAGCATTGGAGAACTTAGGTTACAAAGTCTCAATGCAAGTTTTAAACTCAGCAGATTTCGGGGTAGCCCAGAGCCGCAAGCGGCTCTTCATTGTAGCTGTGCGTGGCATTGGAGCTTTTGAGTTTCCTTTTGCCCCACTTCCGAAAAGCGAGTATGCAACGGTTGGAGCGGCGATTTCAAAATTGCCAAAGCCAGTTCTCAAAGGCAAAACGCCCAAATTCCCCAACCATATCGATATTACTCCTGCCGGCGACAAGCACAGGATCAGCTTTGTCGCTGAAGGTGAATATCTGGCCAAAACCTTCACCGCACCGGCCTCAGTAAGAGGCAGGCTATCTCCAAAGGACACCACTAAATTTTTGCGCCTCGGAAGAGCCAAGCAAAGCAACACTCTTCGCTGTGGGGAAATTTTCTTCCACCCGAGTCAAGATCGTTACTTAACGCCACGAGAATATATGAGGATTCATGGATTTCCTGACGACTACGTGTTGCAAGGGCCAGTGCGCGGCAGAAGCGGTAGTGTGCGTGATCTCGATCAGCATAGACAAGTCGCGAACTCAGTCCCCCCGCTCGTTGGGCTGGCAGTAGCTCGCGCTGTCGCAGAACATCTTAAAAGTAACTAAGACGGGTGGCAGCTATGTCGGAGAGTGTAGATGCAATTAAACGTCTGTTCGCGGCAACAAAATCGGGACATTGCTTTCCCTCTGATGAAATATGGCGTTATATTGAGGGGATTGAACCTGGCTCCGTAGAAAAGCCTGGTCTTATTAAGGCGCTCGTCAAGGAAAAATATATTGTTGCAACTGGGGGCATGACGCGAGCCATATCCGGCGCCAGAAAAGGAAGCCCCACCAAGGAATATACTTTTGGCGAGGCTATTTCAAAAGACTCGTTGAAAATCGCCATACAGCAAAAGAACTCTCAACAGAGTCCGGAAACAATCCTCAAAGATGAGGCGCGCCATCCCCTCGATATTCCTCACAACCCAAAAGGCAAGTTTCCTTTGCAGGCGCCTTTGCAGAGAATTATTCACGGCTGCCCTGGATCGGGAAAAAGTCATCAACTCGAACAAGACGCTTCAGCGGCTCACTATGTTATCCGGACCGTTTTGCATCCGGAATCCTCGTATTCAGATTTTGTTGGGGCTCTTCGTCCTCAATCGATTTATAGGATACTCACTGAACAACCTAAATTTTCAGGCTCCAGCATAGATGTCCCGGGTGAACCCTATGTGCAATATGTGGTTCAAGCGGGTTCTTTGCTGAAAGCATATTATCTGGCTTGTACATATCCCGATCGCTCTGTGGTTTTGATTATCGAAGAGTTAAGTAGAGCCGTCGCCGCTCACGTATTTGGAGATACACTACAATTACTTGATCGTATTGAAGATCAAGCCCATGCCCTGAAAGGCTATAGCACCTACGAGATCGAACCAAGACCAGATATTTGGAGCTGGCTCACGTTTAACGAAGTCTGGCACGATCATGTAGCAGTTGGGAATATCCGCTTCCCTCCTAATTTGTACATATGGGCGACAATGAACCGTGCAGATCAAAACGCCCGTCAATTAGATGCGGCTTTTTTACGGCGGTGGGACAAGCAATACATCTCTTATCTTGTCACCGGCAGCTATGATTCCTCTAATGTAAAATATGGCGGGGCAAATATTCCTTGGGGAACGCTCCGCTCCGCCATCAATAACAAATTGAAATCCATTGAGGGCGTTTCTGAGGATAAATTCATTGGCCCTTATATGCTTCCAGAAAGAAAACTTGGCAACCCTGGGGCCATATACGAGGATTTGTGGGGCTATATATGGAACGATGTTTTAAAATCCCGTTCCCACCTTTTTTTCGATGGCATCCAAACCTTCGCAGACCTTGAAAAGGCGTGGGCTATGGGCGACGGTTCGCCTTTGGGTTCGTTAACGCAGTGAGCGCCTAGTGACGTCTAAAAAAGAATCTTCACAAATACTGTTTGAAGGCACTGTCGGTACGCGTGATTTTTGGAAAAACCGCTTGGGAATCTCAAACGACGATATTCAATTTTTGCAGAGCCAGCTGGTTCTGCGGAAAACACAGGGTTCGACCACCGACGCATTTAGATTAGAATTTGTCGGCCTTGTTTGCTTTCAAAATGCGGCATTTTTTTCCGTGCCAAAAATTTTTCGGGATCAAAAGGCTGACTTTTCCCAAGCAATTGAGCTGACGTTATCCTGCCTGCGGCAATACGAAAGAAAATATGCTCGCGGATTTAAACCTGCTGAAGCCGGTGCAGGAGAATTCTTTGACGGCGCAGGAACAGTTGTTGATATGTTTTTATCTGTTCTTAACTGGACACGAGAGCATGGATTCCATCAGATCGATGAAAAATTCCGCAGCGATGAATTTTGCAACATTAGTTGGCAAGACACT
>JAIXUW010000358.1 GCA_027483355.1 Alphaproteobacteria bacterium | reverse complement strand
TTACGCACCCGTAGCTCAACTGGATAGAGCATCTGACTACGGATCAGAAGGTTAGGAGTTCGAATCTCTTCGGGTGCGCCACTTATCTCACTGTTAAAATTAAATAAACCAGCGTCACGCCGTCATCGGCGTCACTTTCGCGTGTCTAAAATAATGTGTATTCTTGCGCCGAGGTTTGCAGGCCTTTGAAGGGGTTTGCAGGGGCTGTCGGCAAACACAAAGGAAACACAGGAGCGCCAGATGTTGAATCTCAGTTTGAAGGATGTGGGGGGATTATCCCCCGACGATCCCATATATAAAGATTTCGAAAACACGCTGATGCTCTATGAAGCCACGCTTACCGAGAAGTATGGCCAAAAGACACGGGCCGTCAGAACTTGGGAGAAATTGGGGCGTGTTGGTATCATCCAGTGTTTAGAAGACTGGTCTCTCAGTGCAGAACCTACACAGGGCTTCTGGAGGTTAAAATGAGAAGATTTTATCTGCTGGCGCTTTGCCTCACGCTCAGTTTAATGGCCTGTGCGGCCAGTCCTGAGCATTCATCAAGTAACTCTCAATACGTTCAAGCTAATACAACGCAGTCTGCTACATCTCAGTACGCAAAAGATGCTTTGGTTCAAGAGCTGATCGCGAAGAAGGATTTTATTGGGCTGTTTGATAATTCAGAAAAGATAGGTGTTAGACCAACTCCGGGCGAGCCTCTCTATGTAACGGGCGCGGTAAAAGCTTACCTCAATCAGCACGGTAATAAATCTCACGATGTTTTACAGTTATTGAAAGAGAGTGGTTTTCGTGCTGGAGAATATCTAGCCAGAAGAGATTATCGGCCTGCAGATAATCCTAACCTAATTTATGATCGCGTTATCGGCGGTTCTAAAACTGCTATGGGTCCGTTGATCTTTACTACTGAATACAGAGCAGCTTTTTATTATCGCGGCGATGTACTTGTGTGGCAATGGGCATGGACCGCTACAAACCCCTAATTAGAGTTTGAAAAAAATGGAAAAAATTGAAATAGGCTACAAGTTTACTAAATTTGGATCGCCTATATTTGATGGGAACCCTGTTAGCACACCTTATTATCACAAAGTTATTATTTACACAGATTCTAATGGGGATGAATGGTACGCCCGTGGTGGTCCTGCAATTGATCGCGGTCTGTCTAATCTCAGGTTGAATCAGTTGTTCGGTCCGATTGTTACAGCTAGTGGATCATACGTAGCTGATACTCCAGATCATCCGGGTTTAGGTATGCCGAGCTTACCCCGTGAAACAATTGCTGTGGGTGCTGATTTATCTTCGGCATATCTAATAATGCTAAATAAGCTGGAAGAAATTGAGAGCTGGGAAATTGCATATTTAGACTCACGCAACAGTAATTCTGTCGTCGACACTCTAATTGAGGCAGCGGGTTTGCCTTCATCCACAGAGTATGATGATGATGGCAATTACTATGCTAGCCCCGGTAGTGGTGTTATGCTTACCGAAGGGATGCCTGACTTTTTTGATTTCGCCGTATTTTCTGATCCAGATTTTATCAACAGGGCGTTGATCTCCGATAATCAGCAAGTTCTTGTCGACAATGTGCCTTACGCAATGGTTAACATTATTAATAGCATGGCTGACGCCGGCGCGGCCATCGGCCAGTTTGTCACCGACCGCGTGGCATTCAGCATCGAGTGGTTCACGGCCGATAATGGGGCGCAGCTGGCGATTGCCGAGTGGCTCGGCACCAATATGATTGACCTGGTCAACGGCGACCTTGACGCGGACGATGCCTTTATCGCGCTGGCGGAATATCTGGCCAATCGGCTGGGCTCGGCCAACCTGACGGATTTCCTGCTGGATGGGGTGACGCCGCTGCAAGCGGCCAAAGAATTGCTGGCGGAAACGCTCATTGGTGACCTGAATGTGCCAGTCAACGTCGCGAGCGGTATTGTCACCGGTCTTGAGATCACCTTGGGCCGTATGGCGCTCGACTTTGCGCTTAATGCCGGCGACTGGGAGGCGGGCGACTACGTCAATGCCGGTATCACCACCATCTCTGCGGTCATCGCGCAAAACTATGCCCAGGAATATTTTGTCGATCGCTACATCGTCCAGCCGGACGGTACCCTTACCTTAACGCCGCTCGACGCGGCGCAGGTGGCGGGTACGGTCGCCGCCATCACCAATATCGTGGCGACGCTGCTGCAAGATCACGAGCTGAATACCAATGAGTGGATCCAACTGGGTGCAACCTCTGGGGTGGCCTTTGGTTCGGCATCAGCGGGTGCTTATGTCTTTAACGCTATATCGGCGCCGTTGATTGCTACCGGGGTGGGTGCTGCTGTTACGGCGATTGTCGGCCTTATTGGAGGCAGACTGATCGGCCAGTTGTTCGGCAACGGGCCGGAGTTTGGCCCGGGTGAGTTCCCCACCATGGCGGCGGTGATCAACTCGATCTACACGGTGCAGCTGGTCGATGACGGCAATGGTCATACGGTCAAGGCGTTGGTGGCTACCAACGACAACGGCTCGACCATCATTATGAAGCAGGGCATTACCCACGCGGTGGGTGGTGTCGGGCCCGATACGCTGGTGGGTGACGGCGGTAATGTGCCAGCCGACGATGTCATCTCGGGCGGGGCGGGGTCGGATTATATCGAAGGTAAAGAAGGCGACGACGCCCTCTTCGGCGAAGACGGCCATGACCATATCATCGGCGGCCGCGGCAATGACCTGATGCTGGGCGGCGCGGGTAACGACGAACTGATCGCCGACGAAGGCGACGACACGATATTCGGTGACGCGGGGGATGATTTTATTCATGCCGGTACCGGCAACGACGCCATCAACGGCGGCGATAACGAAGACATCATTCTGGCCGGCGGCGGTGCCGACATGGTCGATGCAGGCGCGCACCGCGACATCGTTGACCTTGGCGAAGGCGACGATTACGGCGATGCGGGCGACGGTGACGACGTTGTCATGGGCAACCTGGGTAATGACCGTATCCTCGGCGGTGCGGGCAGCGACGATTTGTTTGGTGAAGCGGGGAATGACGAAGTCTCTGGCGGCGACGGCGATGATTTTGTTGATGGGGGTGATGGCGTCGATATCCTCACCGGTGATACCGGGGCTGATATGCTGGTCGGCGGATTGGATGACGACGCGCTCGACGGCGGCCTGGGCAACGATCGCCTCAATGGTGGGCTTGGCAATGATCTGATGCTGGGTGGGCTCGATAACGACCTGTTGATGGGCGATCTCGGCGACGACGACCTGCGCGGCGGCGACGGTGATGATATTCTGGTCTCCGGTCATGGCGTCGACGGGCTCGACGGCGGCCTCGGCGATGATCGCTATCTGGTCCGTGCGGGGGAGGGTGAGAAGACCATCACCGATGCGGACGGGGTCGATGTACTGGTCCTGCAAGGCGTCAGCTCGGCTGATATCGCTTTCACGCAAGACGGCGACGATCTGCTGATCGGCTATGGCGGGGTTGGCAATACTGTACGTATTACAGGACAATTATTGTCGGCTTCGCTTGAAACGCTCGAGCTCAGCGACGGTTATATTGATTTGTCCGCGCTGACCTTTCCGGGCGGCGTGCCGTCCTACACGGTTGCGGCGAATGTCGCGCCGGCCTTAGCGGCTATCGAGGGCGAGATCGCTGGCTTTACAGACGCGCAAGACATAAAAGCGCAACAGCTGGCCGCCAATAACGTCCTCTCGATCATCGGTCTGCAGACCTGGCATGAAGCGATGCGCGACGAAATCGTTAATACCTATTACAACGGTAGCGAACTGCAGGTCTTTAAACGTAAAAGTGGCTTGTTCGGCAGTTCTTACCTTGTTTATAAGGTGAAGCAGCTCAAGGTGCATCAAGGCGCTTCGGAACTCTTCGCCTATCAGGAGCTGGCCCCCGCGGACGACCGCAGCCCCTATATCCGGGCGGTCGATGCAACCAAGGTTATCTATCAGAACGTCCACCATACAATCGAGGATATCTGGATTGATGGACAGATCGCGTCAACCCTCGTCATCACCAATGGACGTGCGGAGGCGGCCCAGGCTGGCGCTTCGCTGGTTAATTACAATTCAACCTTATCCGGTCAGGCTAGAACTTCGGCCGAGGACCGTTTAGCTCTCGGTATGGTTTCAACGGTGGTCATGGGCGAAAAGCTGATTTCAGCAGGTGCTGATCATCTTGTCGGCAGCCATGTAAATGAAACAATTAATGGCGCCGGTGGTGAGGACTACCTCTATGGCGGAGAGGGTAACGATCGCATCAACGCTGGCGATGGCAACGATTGGGCCTTTGGTGGTGGCGGCAATGACCGCCTCTATGGTGAAGCTGGTAATGATCTGCTCCTGGGGGGTGTTGGTGACGATACCATCTACGGCGGCGATGGCGACGATGCGCTGATTGGCGGTGATGGCAATGACACCCTCTACGGTGAGGGTGGCAATGACTGGATGGATGGCGGCGCCGGTAACGATACGCTGATCGGCGGTGCTGGTTCGGATGGTATCTATGGCCAAGACGGTGGTGATGGCGTTACTTATGCAGACGCTACGAATGCCGTTACGATTGATCTTTCCAACGGTACGGTGACTGGAAACGGCAACGACGTTTTAATCGGCATCGAGAATGCCTCTGGGTCAGCTTACGCGGATACCTTGATTGGCAGCAGTAACGATAACTATTTGGATGGCTTGGCGGGCGCCGACAGTATGCTGGGCGGCGGCGGTAATGATACTTACGTCGTCGACCACGCCTCGGATGTGATTACTGAGTTGTTTGGTGAGGGGGTAGACACTGTCCAGTCTGGTATCACCTATACCTTGTCGGCGAATATTGAAGGCCTGACGCTTACTGGCGTTTCGAACCTCAATGGTACCGGGAATGCCGCCAATAACGTGATTATCGGTAACACGGGTGTAAACACCCTGACGGGTGGAGATGGAAATGATACGCTGGATGGCGGATCTGGGCTTGACCGCCTAGTTGGCGGCCTGGGTGATGATACTTATGTCGTGGATTCTTCTGATACGCTTGTTGAGAACTCCGGAGAGGGCATTGACACAGTTCGCGCGTCTGTAACTTGGACACTAACAAGCAACTTTGAAAATGTGGTTCTGTTTGGCTCTACAATGGGTATTAACGCTACTGGTACGAGCGCAAATAATATTCTGGACGGCCGTGAGCACACGGGAGCGAACGTTCTAAGCGGTACCACTGGTGATGATGTTTATTACCTTGGTACAGGTGACACGGCTAGCGAAGCCAATAACCAAGGACAAGACACTGTTTATGCAAGCATAGGCATTAACCTCACAAACAATTACCTCGAGGTTGGGCACCTTTTGGGTACCGATAACGTTAATATCCTGGGTAACTTGCTTAACAATACCCTTATTGGAAACAGTGGTAACAATACCCTGAATGGCGGCACTGCTGCCGATACTATGTCCGGCGCTGCTGGTAATGATTTTTATGAAGTTGATAATATCGGTGATGTCGTCATTGAATATGCCAATGAAGGTATTGATTCACTCGACGCAACTATCAGCTACGCTTTAACGGCCAACGTTGAAAAATTACGTTTGGTCGGCGCCTCTGCTGTTACTGGAACCGGTAATGCCCTTGATAACGAGCTTACTGGACACTCGGGCGTGAATACTCTCTATGGCGGTGATGGCAACGATACGCTGGATGGCTTGGGCGGGGCCGACTATATGGCAGGCGGTACTGGCAATGATACCTATTTTATTAATGTCGCCGGCGACAGCGTTGTCGAAAATTCAGGCGAGGGTATTGATACAGTTCATGCAACCATTCATTACACGCTTGGGGCTAACTTTGAACATCTGACCCTTTTAGGTGGTGCGCATTACAACGGAACAGGTAATGCACTTGATAATATTTTGATCGGTAACCCCTTTCTTAACTCGCTCGTTGGCCTTGCAGGAAATGATGTTATCAACGGCATGGCCGGTGGCGATGATATGTTCGGCGGGCAAGGCGATGATACCTACTATGTCGATAACGTAAATGATGATGTAACTGAGCTATCCGGTGAAGGTGCAGATCTCCTTTTCAGCTCGATTACTTATACGTTAGATGCAAACGTTGAAGCGCTTACACTTCTCGGCACCAGTGCCATAAATGGCACTGGTAATACGCTTGACAATACTCTCAGTGGGAACAGCGCGATTAACACGTTAGATGGCGGGACAGGTGCCGATACTATGGCGGGCGCCGCAGGTGACGACGTTTACAAGCTTGATAATGCGAGCGATCTCGTCGTTGAAGGGCTGAATGAAGGCATCGACACAGTCGAAGTGACTTTTGATAACTACTATTTGACAACCAATGTCGAGGGGCTTGTTTTGAAAAGCGGCGCCGTGTCCGGCTATGGCAATGCGCTGTCTAACATTTTGGATGGTAATCAAAACGCTGCCACCAATACTCTTTATGGCGGCTTGGGCGATGACACTTACGTAATCGGCAGCAATGACATCGTCATTGAAGATGTAGGCGCAGGGTTTGATACCATTCG